>JANOKQ010000100.1:0-9464 GCA_031419375.1 Acidimicrobiaceae bacterium | reverse complement strand
CACGACGTCGCCGAGGCGACGCTACTGGAACTCGCCCGACCGTGGCTCGGCGACGCGGTGGTCACGGTGAGCCAGCTGAAACGGTGGCGATTCGCCACGCCGACCAACATCTGGCCGGCTGCCCACTGGGGACCCGACGATCGCTCCAACCTCGTCGTCGCCGGCGACGCATTCGCCGGCCCACGCGTGGAAGGCGCCGTACTCAGCGGCCTGTCCGCCGCAGCTGCCCTCCTCGCCTGACCCCGACCCTGCGACGCCACGGGTTCGGCGTGAACCGCAGGCCCGCCCGACCGCCGAACGCCTGCTGTGATCGCCCGGCGCCTGCGGTGGAGCACCGTCTTGTCGAGAAAGCCCCCGTGACGGGGCATTTCTCGACAGACCACAGCTCCACGGGCTCCGAGGCTCTCATCGGTGTTTTGCCGGGTGCCTAACCGGTGTTTTGCCGACATCAGCCGGGGGTGGCGCCTGCATCGAGGCCGATCGCTCGCGCCGCCTGGGCCTCACCGAGCACGGCGAACACGGCCGTCGCTTCGGCCCGTATCCGGCCTTTGGCATCGCTCACCACCGCCTCGGTGCGCATCTGCTCCGGGTTGATCTCGAGCACTCTGGCCTCGACGCGGTGTGTCTTGTTCACGTACACGGCCCCGAGGAAGCGGGTGGTGATCTCGGCCGTTACCGCCCACCGGTGGCCAACGGCGATGCATGCCCAGGCCATCGCCTCGTCGAGGATCGCCAGGGTGACACCGCCGTGCACGAATGCCGGGGCACCGCTGAACGATCCCGTCAGGGTGAACTCGGCGAAGACCAACTCGGCATCGGTGTCGTGAAAGAATGGGATCCGCAACCCCTGCTCGTTCGTGGGTTCGCAGACGAAGCAGTTGGTTTCGAAGCCCCAGCCTTCGTTGTGGATCGCGACGATGGTCATCGACAGTGAACCGTAGGCCACACTGGTTGCCCATGCATGACTCGAACCAGCCGCCGCTGCCGGCCCCCATCGCGCTCACCGATGGACTACGCACTTCGATCACCACCAACCTTCGCGCCCATTCGGTGCGCGCCGTCGCCGTCGACGAACGCAAACGCGCCGCCGTGGCAATCGTGGTCGTCGACAGCACATCGGAATCCGACGATGTCGACCCCTATCCCGCCACCTCCGAGGAGTTGTCGATCGTGCCGGGTGACGTCACGGGACTCGACGGGCAGATGCGCGGTGTGGCCGGGGGATCGGCGTTCCTGCTGTGTCGCCGGGCGCCACGGATGAACAGCCACGCGTCACAGTGGGCGCTACCCGGCGGCCGAATCGATCCTGGCGAAACGGCCGAGGACACTGCGCTGCGCGAGCTTCACGAAGAGCTCGGCGTGGAGCTTGGCCACGATTCGGTGCTCGGTCGCCTGGATGACTACTGCACCCGCTCCGGCTACGTGATGACTCCAGTGGTGGTGTGGGGCGGAGCGGGACACGAGCTGGTACCGAACCCCGATGAGGTCGCCCACGCGTACCGGATCGGGTTGCATCAGTTGTGCCGCGAGGACTCGCCACGCTTCGTCACGATCCCCGAAAGCGACCGCCCCGTCGTACAGGTGCCCCTCGGCGGTGATCTGATCCACGCCCCGACCGGGGCAGTGCTGGTGCAGTTCCGTTGGGTTGCGCTCGACGGTCGCGTCGATGCCCGCGTCGACGAGTTCGAGCAACCCGTCTTCGCCTGGCGATAGCACCTGTCCGGGTCCGGTCCGGTCCGGTCCGGGCGGGACTGGACTGGACTGGGCGGGGCTGGGCGGGGCGGCTCAGGTGACTTGGGCGCGCAACACGTGTTTGAGGACCTTGCCCATCGGGTTGCGCGGCAACGCGTCGACGAACTCGAGCCGCTCGGGGATCTTCGTCTTTGACAGCCCCTTCGCCTGGCAGTGCGCAGCGAGTTCCGGGATCGTCAGCGTGTCGAACCCTGCGGCGAGCACCACCATTGCGCATGCCCGTTCACCGGTGACCGGATCGGGAACACCGATGACCGCGACGTCGGCAACGGCGGGATGCTCGGCAAGCACGTCTTCGATCTCTTGCGCCGACAGGTTTTCGGCGTTGCGGATGATGATGTCCTTCAATCGCCCGGTGATGCGCACGAACCCGTCGGCGTCGACGGTGCCGAGATCGCCGGTACGGAAATAGCCGTCGGCATCGAAGGCCTCGGCGTCGAGCGACGAGTCGACGTAGCCCTGGCAGCGTTGCGGACCACGCACCCACAACTCGCCCTCCGCGCCGGGAGCAACCGGGCTGCCGTCGATGCTACGCACGTTCACCTCGGCACCGGGAGCCATTCGCCCAACGGTGCCCGTGAACTTCTCGGGCGGGTCGCCGATTCCGAGGCTGGTCGCCGCCGGGAACTCGGTCAGTCCCCACTGGTTGTAGATCGGCGTCCCGAACACCGCGAGGCATTCGGCGTTCAGCTCCGGGGTGATCGGCACGCCGCCGGCTTGGAGCTGACGCAGCCGGGGAAACAGCGGTTCGTCGCCATGTCGGCGTTGCGCGGCAAGGTAGGCCTGGAAGAAGGGGGTGGCCGAGCCGAGCACGGTCGCGCCGTGCTCGCGCATAACGGCCGGCGTGGCAACAGGATCGAACGTGTCGAGCAGTAGCAGTTGGGCGCCGACGCGCAGGTAGGCGGTGAGCAGCATGATCCCGCCGATGTGGCTGAGGGGGAACGGAACGGGGAACAGGTCGTCGGCGCGCAACCCGATGTAGGCGATCTGGGCGTTCGACGACGCCATCACCGAGGCGTCGGTGTGCTTGGCACCCTTCGGTGTCGCCGTGGTCCCCGACGAGTAGAAGTACCAGCGCACGTCGTCGCCGGGGACGACAACGGGGACAAGCTTCGACGCGTCGCCGCGTGGCAGTTCCAGCGTGACGCCCGAAATGTCAGCACCAGCAAATCTGCTGGCATCAATCACGGTGCAGTTGCGGTCACCGACGGATTCGTGTGCCATTGCCACGAAATCGAACCCCCGATACACGCCGGGCACGATCAGCCACCGGGAGTCGACCTGGGCGGTGATCAGGCTCACCTCGCTGCGCCGCAGGATCGGGATGATCGGGTTCTGGCGCACACCAAGCCGACACAACGCGGCCATCAACACGGCCGCTTCGAGGGTGCTCGGGAGCTGCCAACTGACCACATGGTCGGATTCGACGCCCATCTTCGCCAACCCGGCCGCCACCTCCTCGGCCAGCGAGCGGTACTGCCCGAAGGTGAGCAACCGACCCCGCTCGTCGCTGAGGAACGTGCGGTCGGGTGTGATCGCAGCACGAGCGTCGATCAGCTCCCACCAGCTGATCCCGGTGTGCAGTGCGTCAGCCATCGTCTCACCTCTTCATATGTTTCCCGTGTGGCCGAAGCCGCCACCGCGGTCAGCCCCGTCGAGCTCGGCCGTCACCTGCCAGCACACCGATTCCACCCGCTGCACCACGAGTTGGGCGATGCGTTCGCCGCGTCGCACCTCGAACGGTTCGCTCGGGTCGGTGTTGAGCAGCACCACTTTGATCTCCCCGCGGTATGCCGAGTCGATCAGACCGGGAGTGTTGGCCAAGCCGATTCCGTGCTTCAAAGCCAGCCCGCTGCGCGGCAAGACGAACGCGGCATACCCAACTGGGATGGCGATCGCGATGCCGGTAGGGATCAACGCCCGCCCACCAGCTGGGGCGATGATCGCGTCGTCACGGGCGCGTAGATCGAGACCGGCATCACCGGGATGGGCGTACGCCGGGAGCTCAAGCTCGGCATCGAGCTGGACGATCGGAACAGACAGCATCGTGGCGCAGCCTACGGTTCACTCGTCGACCTACGGGCAGCCCGACACAAGCCGAACCACCTACGCCACGCGTGGGTCGATCCAGCGCAGTTCGCGGAACCGGCCAAAGTCTCCATCGACGCTGACCAGATCGGCACCGTGCTCAATTGCGGCACTCGCGATGTATGCGTCGTTCACGAGGTTGCCGGAAATATGGTGCTGACGGCACAACCGCTCGACGATCTCCCAGTGCCGCGAACCGGGACTCACGGCGATGTGGGTCGACTGAACCTCGATGCTCGACCGGAAATCGAACAACGTTGCCACTGGGCTCGGAACGGGGAACACACGCGGGTTCGAACAGACGCGCAGGACCGCCACCCACACCAGGTCGATCGCTCCGAACGGTTCGTCGGTCGCGAGCATCCTTTCGCACCACTTTCGCACCTCGTGATGGTGAGGATGGTCCTGGCGATGCCAGGCGATGAGCACGTTCGCGTCGAGGTGCTTCACCGGCGCTTGTCCACGGCAACGCCTTCGTCAACGGCTACCGCCATCGCCGCGTTCGAGGTGACGTCCACGCCGGGGGCCGGACCTGTTCCACCACCGAAGATGGCGACTGGACGCGGCTTGGGGCGCGGCGACGTTGTCGCCAACTGCATCCGCAGCGCATCGTCGATCACATCAGAGACCGTTCGGCCGCGTTCGGCGGCACGGCGTCGAACCTGATCGAGCAACGCATCGTCGATGGTCACGGTCGTTCGCATTTCCGTACTCTACCGTTCTGCGCATCAGCGAATCACCAGTTGATGCATCAATGCAAGGCGGCCGGTGCCGAGCTGGACGATCGAAACAGACAGCATCGTGGCGCGGCCTACGCTTACGGCTGCTGGTGCCATCGGATCTGGAACGTAAACCCCGCTGCTCCAAGCCATCAAGGCTGAACTGACACCAGCAGCATGACAACGGCCGCTGGCTCCTGACCGGCTCGGCGTCGTTCTGGGCCATGCGCCGCGGCACCCAAGCGTTCACCGGTCGCCTCCAACTTGTCGAAGTGATGTCTTTTCGCAAGGTGAACTCGACGGCACCCGCGCGGACTTCCTCGGCGTCGCGTTCACCGACCCCGAGGCACTCGCCGCTCAGCGGCGGACCGCGACGCTGCACCGGTCGCCGTGGCACGTGCTTCACTACGCTTCACCCTGATGAGCGCTGCCGCACCTGCGACCCGACCTCCGAGCGTTGATGCGCTTGCTCGCACGCTGGCGGGCAGCGGTCTTCCGCATCCGATCTGCGTCGATATCGCCCGTGACGCAATTGCCACCGGCGACCCTGCATCGGCACCGGCGCTCGCCAAGGCGTTCCGGCGGACGTTGCTCACCCCGGTCGTCAACGCCACCGGGGTCTTGTTGCACACCAACCTCGGCCGCGCCCCGGTGGCGTTCACCCAAACGGCTCATCCGGTCAACGTCGAGTTCAACCTGGCCACCGGGGAGCGGGGATCACGCCAACGCGCCGTCGGCCAGCTTTTCGCCCGGCTGTGCGGCGCCGAATCGGCGATGATCGTCAACAACAACGCCGCGGCGGTGCTGTTGGTCACCGCGGCCTTGGCGTCTGGCCGGCAAGTGCTGGTCAGCCGCGGCGAGAGCGTGGAGATCGGCGGAAGCTTCCGCGTGCCCGAGGTGCTCGAGCAATCCGGCGCCACCCTGGTCGACGTCGGCACCACCAACCGCACCCGTCTCGCCGACTACCGCCGCGCCCTCGCGAAACCGAACGCCGACGTGGCAATGGCGCTCAAGGTCCACCCGAGTAACTACCGCGTCGAGGGCTTCGTCGAGGACACCTCCGTCGAGCAACTGGCAACGCTCGGGATCACTGTGGTGGCCGATATCGGCAGTGGCCTCATCGACGCCACCTGCCCCTGGCTGAAGGGACCACCCCCGGCATGGCTGGCCGGCGAACCGGCGGCCGTACAGACCATCGCCGCCGGAGCCCACCTCGTCACCTTCAGCGCCGACAAGCTGCTCGGCGGCCCGCAAGCCGGCATCATCGCCGGATCGGCCGAACTGGTCGCGGCATGCGCACGCCACCCCCTCGCCAGGGCGCTCCGGCCAGGCGGCCTGACGCTGGCCGCACTGCAAGACACGGCACTTTCGTACCTGCACCGCCGCGCCGCGACCGACATCGCGTTCTGGCGGATGGTCGCCACACCGCTTGCCGTGGTGCGCATTCGGGCCGAAGCGATCGCCGCACAACACCGTGACGTCACCGCAGTGGCGACCGAGGCACTACCCGGCGCCGGCTCCGCACCCGGAGCGACCATGCCGTCCTACGGGCTCCGCCTTGATGGCGATCACCTCGGCCGATTTCGATCCTTCGACCCACCAATCATCGCCCGCGTCCGCGAGGGCCACACGTACCTCGATCTGCGCTCGGTCGACCAGATCGACGACCAGCACATCAGGCGCGCCCTCACCCGCGACCCGGCATGAGGATCACGGCATGAGGATCACGGCATGAGGGTGATCGCTACGGCTGGGCATGTCGACCATGGGAAGTCGTCACTCGTGCTCGCGCTCACCGGGACCGATCCGGACCGCTTTGCCGAGGAGAAGCGGCGCGGGCTCACCATCGATCTCGGCTTCGCCCACACCACGCTGCCGTCGGGGGAGGGGATCAGCTTCATCGATGTCCCCGGCCACGTCCGCTTCCTGCGCAACATGCTCGCCGGGGTCGGCGGGGTCGACTGCTGCGTGTTCATCGTCGCCGCCACCGAGGGCTGGAAACCCCAGAGCGAAGAGCACCTGCGCATCCTGCAACTGCTCGGCCTGAGTCACGGGGTGGTCGCACTCACCAAAGCCGATCTGGTCGACGACGAATGGCTGGAATTGCAGACGCTCGAGGTGATCGATCATCTCGAGGGCTCCTTCCTCGCCGACGCCCCGATTGTGCCCGTCAGTTCCGTTACCGGTGCGGGGCTCGATGCGCTCATCACCGAACTCGAGCGGCTCGTTGCGGTGACGGCCGGAGCGCACGCAACCGCCGCTACGCACGACCGACCGCGGCTGTGGGTCGACCGATCGTTCGCCGCGAAGGGCAGCGGCACCGTCGTGACGGGCACGCTCACCGGCGGTTCGTTCGCCGTCGATCAGCACGTCGATGTGGAGCCGGCGGGTGTGGGCGCACGGATCCGTTCGATCCAGAGCAACGGCCGCGCAGTGACGGCGATCGGCCCCGGCAACCGGGTGGCGTTGAACCTGGCGGGGGTTGATCACGATCAGATCACTCGCGGTGACGCAGTGGTCCAGATTGCGCAGTGGCGCCCGAGTCGGCGTGTCGACGCGACGCTCGACGTGCTGGCCTCGCTCGACCACGACGTGTCCCGGCGCGGCGCCTACGTCGCCTACGTGGGTTCGGGCGAATGGCCGGTGAAGATCCGCATCCTCGGCCCCGACACGATCCAGCCGGGCATGTCCGGCCTGATCCGCATCCACCTGCCCAGTCCGCTGCCGCTCGTGCACGGCGACCGGTTCATCCTGCGCGAATCGGGCCGCAACGAAACTGTCGGCGGCGGCGAGGTGCTCGACGTGGCACCGGTGTTGCCGGCCTCGAAGGCCCGCCCCGACCGCAGCGTCGAACGGTTGATCGGCGAACGCCGATGGACAACGACCGCCGACCTCCTCGCGCTCACCGGCCAGCAGCTGAACCCCACGATCGGGCAGTGGGTGGTGTCACCCGAGGCACTCGCCACGACCACCGCCGACCTCCAAGCCGGCATCACCGGTGCCGGCCCGCTCGGGCTGGATGTGGCCGCGCTCGACGAGCGTGAGCGGGCGGTGCTAGCCAACATGGCCGGTGTGCGCGTGGAGAGCGGGCGAGCCCTTCCCGTCGACGCGATCGACGAGTTCGCCGACCACCCCCTGCTCGAGGTGCTGCGCGCCGGCGGCGCCGCACCGCCGGAACCCTCCGGGGTCGATCGGGCGACCCTGCGCGAACTGGTCCGGCGAAATCTCATCGTCGAACGTGACGGCCTCTACTTCCACCCCGCAGCAATCGAGCAGGCATCCAACATCGTGGCCGAGCTGCTGCAAGCCACACCCGACGGGATCACCATGTCACAGCTACGCGACGCTCTCGGGGTGTCGCGCAAGTACGCCGTGCCATTGGCCACCGAGCTTGACGCCCGGGGGATCACTCGGCGGCGCGGCGATCTACGGATCGGCGGTCCGCGCCTTTCCGGCGGCTGAGCGTCGGCACCCGGCGCACCCCGCGCCGCTGATCGGTCGGCACCGTGGCCTCCAGATCGCGGGCCGCCTTGGCGATGTTGACATCGTTGGTGATCACCTCGCCGAACTGTGCTGGGTCGGCCAACAGCCAGCTGTGACTGCCCTCCACCACCGTGCCGGTCACGCCCGACGCGACGCACAACGCCTCGAACGACTCACGCGGCACGATGCCATCGCGAGTCGCCCAGATGATGGTGATCGACAGATCGTGATCGCGTAAGGCTTCCAGCTCGGCACGCAGATCGGCTCGCCGCGCCAAGTTGGCCACCTTGATCATCGCCTTGGGGTGGCGGATCAGGTTGGGCAGCAGGTCCTCCGCCATCACCGGTAGCACTCTGGTGGCCTGGCGCAGCGGCCAGATGTCGCTCGGGAAGTGCAGGCCCCAGTCCCACAGCGGACGCTCCGCCATGGACCGCAACGCCGAACCTCGCCGCCACGACGAACCACCGACCGAGTTGACCAGCACCAACGAACGCACCCGGGAGCGGTAGTCGTGGGCGAAACGGATCGCCACCCCTCCGCCGAAGGAGTGTCCAACGATCACAGCGGGCTCCTCGATCTCCAGCGCATCGAGCAGATCGGCGACCCACTTCGCGTACCCGCTGAGGGAGAACCCGGAATCGGGAAGATCGCCACTACCACCGAAGCCGGGCATCGCCGGGGCGATCACCCGGCAACCCTGCGCAGCAATGGCCTCGGCGACACCGCGGTAGGTGTGCTGGCCGAGCGCCCACCCGTGCAACAACACCACCGGCATCCCCGTCCCGGCAACGCTGTAGGAGGCGGGGCGGCCCTGCACCCACGTCCGCTTGTCGACGGCGATCATCCGCACCGGCTTGCCGCCGTTCAGGCGTGCTTCCGTCACCGTGCACCGGTCACGGGCGACCAGTCACGGACGGACGGACGGAGCTCACGAGTCGCTGGTGGCCGGTTGGCGTTCGCGGTAGTCACGGGCACCACCGGCTTCGGGTTCCACCTCGAGCGTCACCCCATCGATGGCCACCACGCGCACCACATCGCCGGCCTTGAGCGGCGTTGCTCGGTTTGTGCGCGCCCGCCAGCGGGCGTTGGCGACGGTGACCACACCCTCCGGGTCGACGTCTCCGATCGCCGCGCCAAGCTCGCCGATCATCCACTCGCGCCCGATCGTCGGCGTGGCAAACCGGGTGCGTACCATCGACGGCATCCCGACGATGAACGTCAGCATCAGGCCACCGATGCCGACGACCAGTGTCAGCCAACCGACCCGCAAGCTGGTGCCCGGAAGCGGCTCGAACATCATCAGGCTGGCCACCGTGGAAGCAACGATGCCCACCCCGGTCCACAGGCGGGGGATGCCAACCTGCACATCGACTGCGAACGCGATCATCGCCGCCACCATCAGCGCCACCGCCCACCCACGCG
>JANOKQ010000099.1:0-1947 GCA_031419375.1 Acidimicrobiaceae bacterium | reverse complement strand
GGGAGGCAGCAGCGCTGCGCCTTCGCCATCCGGCGCTGTCGTTGCGCGAACTCGCGGAGCGGGCGAGCCCACCCGCGACCAAAGCGGGCATGCAGCGGCGCCTGGCGAAGGTGGTCGCAATCGCCGAGGCGTGAGCGTCGCTTGCCGGCCTCCTGAACCGCACCCTGGAACCCACCAGCCCAGGCGAGTCGATGAGCGAATACGTCCGCCGTGCCAACCGCAACGTCGAACGCTGGCAGTCCGACGAGAACGTGCTCGAAGTCGAACGCCTGCCACCGGAAGCGAGCATGGCAGGACTAGAGGACTCCACCAGCACCCCCAGCGCGCCGACCAACCCAGGGGTAGACCCAACCTTTGAGCCTTGCGACGCCTCTATAGGGTGTGGAGCAGAATATGGTGGTTGAAGAAGACGCGCTGATTGGCCTTGCTCGGCACGCGGTTCGCGGAGACGACGACGCTATTACGGCTCTGCTAGAGGAGTTGAGGCCGCTCATCGTCCGATCTGTTCGGCTCATCGTGGGCGTTGGGCGCGCGGTGGCGGAGGACGCGGCCCAAGAGGCTCTAATCGACGTCTATCGAGGTATTCGCGATCTACGCGATCCGAACAGTGTTCGCGCATGGGCGTTGCGGATCGCGAGCCGGCGAGCGCTGCGGGCCGTCAGGCGCGAGCGCCTCCGCGATCTCATCTTTGAGCCAGTTGCGGTGTCAGTCCCGTGGGTTGACGACTCGCTGGCTCGCGACATTGCGGGGGCGTTTGCGCTGCTGCCGCCGCGTATGAGAGCGGTGACGGTCCTTCGGCTGCTTGTGGGACTCAACGAGGTGGAAACCGCAAGAGCCCTCGGCTGTGCAACCGGGACCGTCAAGTCGCAACTGAGCGAGGCGCGAGAGCGACTCCAATCGACCCTAAGACTAGGAGGTTGAGTGCGATGACGAACCAGAAGCACATTGGCGACCAGGAGGTCGAGGAGATGCTCCGAAAGCTCCAAGGGCCACCGAACCCAATATCTCGGAGGTCTGAGGGTCGTAGCGTTCGCCGTGGACGTGCGGGGGGAGTAGGAATTGCCCTCATCGCCGTGATCACCTTTGTGGCGGCATTTTCCGTGAATCACTCCAGTGGGCCACAGTTCGCCGCTGTTGAGGATTCACCGGCTCAGGGGTCCGTTGATAGATCCGTGAGTGCCTCATGCGGTGATTCCATCGTCTTTCGTGACCAGCGATATCTTGCGACGACCACCGGTGTCGTGTTCCAAGCTGCAGGCACGGAATTCGGGACCGTGCCGCAATGTGGTGTTGAGCCACAGCACGTAGTTGAATTGCGAAGGATCGACGGAGTCGCGCCGGACCTCGCCCTTCTTGGTGCTGGTGCCCCACCGGTCGTCTACATCGCTGGCGGACGTTGCGTTGGGTTCTCGAGTTCCCGTGATATTGACCGTTGTTTACATCGCCTGCTTCGGGTCGGTGGGCGCGCCTACGCAGAGTCGCGCCTCGACGGGCTGAAGGCTGCTGGAACTGGCGTCGGGAGCGGTCGACTCGACCCGTGGGACGGAGAGTCTGCTAAGAAAGTTGTTCTCGAGTCGCTCGAGACACAGTCGAATGAGCCGGTACCGCCACGTCTGGCTGTGGGGGTGGCGGGCATAAAGTACGTCGCTCTTGACGCATGTCGGGACGGGCTGGCTCGGCTACCACCACTCGCAGACCCTCTCACCTGCCCGGCTGATCCGCTGCATCCATGACCGACTTGCTGCAGGGGGAATTCGCCACCCCTGCAGCGCAGCGGCATCAGTACTTGGTATTGACCTCATTCGCGTCACCGCGACCGAGCTTCTGGTCAGTGATGTCGTTGGTTCGAGGGCAGGCGCACATCACGTTCTCAGACGTGCTTGCATGACCGAATCCGAGAGTATGTCCGAATTCGTGCGCCATGACACCCCAAATATCAATCTTGCC
>JANOKQ010000098.1:0-1551 GCA_031419375.1 Acidimicrobiaceae bacterium | reverse complement strand
CGCGACTGCACGTCGTTCGGGCTTCCAGGCCTGCATCGTATAGCGCTGCCGACACACGCCCAGCTCGATCAAGTGACCGCTGCATTCGCTGCTGCATTCGTTCCGGCGAACGCCGGATGAGCGTTCTGTCGGCACTTACCGGCGTCGGGTTCGATCAACTCGCCGGCGAACCACCGTGGCGATGGCACCCGGTGGCCGCCTACGGCAGCCTGATGAGCCGCGTCGAACGGCACATCTACGCCGACCGCCGGATCAATGGGGCCGTGCTTACCGCCATAGGAACCGGACTGGGCGTCACCACCGGCTTGGCGCTGCGGAGACTGCTCGGACCCGGTGCCGCCACGTTGCTCGCGACCGCCGTGTGCGCGGCCGGCAAGATGCTGGACGACGAAGCGGCCGCAATCGCCCGGCTTCTCGCGGCGGGTGATCTGCTGGCGGCTCGCACACGGCTGCGCTCGCTTGTCGGCCGGAGCACCGACGACCTCGACGAATCCGAGATCAGCCGCGCCGCCATCGAGTCGGTGGCGGAGAACTCCGTCGACGCGGTGACTGCTTCGCTGCTGTGGGCCGCCGTTGCCGGGGCACCCGGGGTGCTCGCCCATCGGGCGGTCAACACCCTCGACGCCATGGTCGGCCACCACAGCGACCGCTACGAGCGCTTCGGCTGGGCCAGCGCACGCCTCGACGACCTGGCCAACTATGTGCCCGCCAGGATCACCGCGCTCTGCGTCGCGATCGCGCGCCCACGCCGAGTATCCGCCATCGCTCGGGTCGTGCGCCAGGATGCACCTCAGCATCCGTCGCCGAACGGAGGAATCATCGAGGCGGCCTATGCGGCAGCCCTCGACGTCCGACTCGGCGGGGTCAACCGCTACGCCGGCACGATCGAGAACAGGGGCACGCTCGGCCACGGCGCACCGCCGAACCACGCAGCCATTGCCGACGCGATCCGCCTCCGCGGCCACACCACCATCACCATGGCAGTGCTGCTCCTCACGGCCCGCTCGCTGAGTCGCGCCGGCAAGCCTGTCAATGCACGAATTGGGTGACACATGGGCACAGGTTGCTTGCGAGATGGCCGATCTTGGTGCCCGCATGGTCGAAGCCAAGTTTCGCCGCGAGCATCCCGATTGCTCGGGCACCGAAGCAGCAGCGCACGTGCGTGCATGGTGGCTGCACCGCCCCGGGGCACCCGATGGCGATGCGGTTGTCCGGCCTCGCCCGATCGATTCGTTCCGGTGAGCGGGCTCGAACGTTCACTCATCCGCATCGTCGACGAGCTTCGCTCGTTTTCGCGACCGTTTGCGCTTGTCGGCGGGCTGGCCGTATCGATCCGTTGCGAACCAAGGTTCACCCGTCGTCGCTCGCGGTTACCACCGTGGCCGCGACCTGCTCGACGCACTCACCCGACTCCGCATCGAGGGGGCGTACTGACGGCGGGGGACTGTGTTACACCCACGCCATAGGGTGCCCGGTATGGCAGACAACCTCCAGCAGGCTCTGCAGCGCTCACCGGTCGCAGCGGCAGCGAGTTCCGGTCCGGTCAGCGTG
>JANOKQ010000097.1:0-1963 GCA_031419375.1 Acidimicrobiaceae bacterium | reverse complement strand
TCCCAGCGCAACAACGCCTCGGCGCCAACCACTCGGCCGCTGTGGGTGGAGATGATTGGCTGGTAGACGAGGCGCAGTTCATCGTTGGCTAGCGCCCGCTCGAGCTCGGCAGCGAGATCTTTCTGAGAAGCACCCTCGGCGCGCATCGCCTCGGTGTACATCTCCACCCGTGAGCGGCCGCGGCGCTTGGCGGTGTACATCGCCGCGTCGGCGTGGCGCAGCACCGTGAGCGCGGCGTCGCTCGACGACACCCCCTCGAGCTGCGCCGACGACATGAGCGCCACGCCAACGCTCACCGTCAAGTCGACCTCGACACCGCGGATCATCATCTTGCCGCTGAGCGCGAGTCGGATCCGTTCGGCCAGCTCCAACGCAGAGTGTTCGTCGATGCTGCCGTTGCACAGCACTACGAACTCGTCCCCGCCGATGCGGGCAATCACATCGGACGGGCGGGTCGCCTGGGCAACACGATTGGCCACCTGGGCCAGCAACGCGTCGCCGACGTCGTGTCCGGCGTTGTCGTTCACATCTTTGAGCTTGTCGAGGTCGAGGAACAGCAAGGCCACATGGCCACGTGTGCCACGGATGCGTTCGAGCGCGTCGGCGGTGTTGCGCAGCAGGAGGATGCGGTTGGGTAGACCGGTGAGGCCGTCGTGTGTGGCCTGGCGGAGCAGCTCGCTCTGCATGTGGTTGCGGGCGGTGACATCGCGCATCACGCCACCCCAGTACTCGATCACCCCATTGTCGTCACGACGGATCACCAGATCGACATCGAGTATGCGTTCCAAACCGTCGGGCCCGCGGAAGCCGACCTCGCCGGTCCACTGCGACGTGACCGACGATGACAGCAGCTCGCGGGGAAGCTGATCACGGATCGTTTGCAGCAGCCCGCGCACCATCGGATCGCGGATCAGGTCGACCGAGTGGCTCGCGCCGAACAGGATTCGGGCGCCCTCGTTGGTGAACACCGGCGCACCGTTGCGATCGAGAATGATCACCGCATCGGAGCTTGGTTCGATGACCCCGAGCAAACGGTCGAGCAGCACCCGGCGGCCGATCGAATCGGTGTCGTCGGTGGCCACCCCCGCATAGCCGTTCACCCGTCCGAGGTCGTCGCGGGTGGGGCTGGCATGCACCTTCACCCACAGCAGCCGGCCATCTCGGTGCCACACCCGGAACTCGAACGTGAACGCAGCCTCCGATGCGCTTGCTTGACTCCACGCAGCTTCAGCGCTGGCGCGGTCCGCGGGGTGCGCATTGGACCACGGTGTGGTGCGCGCCGAGGGGACCTCGCCGCCGAGCGCCAGCGCCCGGAACGCCAAGTTGGCCGCGACAAGGCGGCCGTCTCGGTCGGTCTCGAAGATTGCGACCGGCAACTGGGTCAACGTGTGATCGATGGTGGTTCCAGGGGGTGAACTACGAAGTGAGTTATTCCTCGCCGAGTCAATATCGGTCACGCACCGCTCCGACTGTAGGTGCCGGTCAATTGGGCGGAAGCGAACGTGGCGCCCTCGATCGCGGCGAGCAGTTGCGTACCCGGTGAGCCATCGGCCAGTTCGGTCTGTTGCGCAAGGAAGTGGACGCTGATCTCGTAGCGGTGTTCGCCCGATGGCGGGCACGGCCCGGTGTAGCCGGGGTTGCCCGAGCCGTTGAGACCGACGATGGCGAACTCGGGAACGACCGCCTCGCCGAGCGACGTGGCCAGTGGGTCGAGGCCGGCCAGGGTCCAGTGCACGAACGATGGTGCGTCGAGGTCGACCATGCTGATCGCGATCTCGATCGTGCCGACCGGGGCGGGGGTCCAGTTGAGCTCCGGCGACACGTTGTCGCCGTCGCACGTAAACCGGGCATCGATCGCCGCACCGTTGGCAAACGGGCCGGTGAGGACCGATGCGCTGGCCTCGACGGGCGCCGCGCTGTCGATCGGGCTGGTGTCGACTGGGCTGGTGTCAATTGGGCTGGT
>JANOKQ010000096.1:0-2883 GCA_031419375.1 Acidimicrobiaceae bacterium | reverse complement strand
GTGTCGCCGGTGCCGAGGACGAACCCGGCGTGGAACTGGTCGCCGAGGACGTTACGCAACGCGATCAAGCCGCGGGCGTCCTTGGTATCGATCTGGCGTGAGGCCTTGACTTCGAAACCGATTACCGAGCCGTCGAAGCGTTCGATGATGAGGTCGACTTCGTGACCGTCGTGGGTTCGCCAGTGCCCGGTCCCGGCGACATCGTCGCTCCACGATGCCTGTTTCAACAACTCGCCGACCACGAACGTTTCCAACAGATGCCCGAATTCAACCATTGCCGCAGGGTCGAGCCGAGCCAGGCGTTCGGGAGTAACACGTAATAGTCGCGCTGCAAGGCCGGAGTCGACCACATGGATCTTCGGCGTTGCGACCGCACGCGAGCGAAGGTTTCGTCCCCAGGCAGGGAGACGTTGAACCAGGAACAGGTCTTCGAGGATCTGTACGTAGGCGTCACCGGTAGCCGGTTCGAGGCCGGCGTCGCGTCCGGCGGCCCGGACGTTGAGCACCTGGCCGGTTTGGCCGGCAAGGCGTGCCAGAAGTTTCGGGAGCACAGCCCCGTGGCGGAGTTTGCTGAGTTCGGCGGCGTCGCGTTGCAACGACAAGTCGGTGTACGCATCGAACCAACGCGCCCGCGCCTTCGGGTTGACCCCGACAGCGCTCGGCATGCCACCTGCACAGATCCGCTCGGCGTACTCACTTCGTTCAGTCGCCGCCCCGATTCCTGTGGCATGGCGCGCTGGATCGGTCAGCGCCGTATCGAGGAAATCTTCGTGCAGGCCCGCAAGTTCGCCCTGGGAGAACGGCAGGATCGGCACGAACAGGATCCGTCCGGTCAACGACTGCGCCGTAGTCGGCAGGGCATCGAATCTGGTGGACCCGGTGAGAACGAATCGGCCAGCACGGGAATCGACGTTGAGCTCGGCCTTGATCGCGTCGAGCACACCCGGCGCCTTCTGATACTCGTCGATGAACACCGGCGACCGACCGGCGACGAACAGCCCAGGGTCGGCAATGACATTGGCGCGTAGGAGACCCTGGTCGAGATCGATGATCCTGGCACCGCCGTGCAGGCCCGCGAGGTGGCGCATCAAGGTCGACTTGCCGACCGATCGCGGCCCCAGCAACGCCACCACCGGCGACTCCGCCATTCGCGCTTCGGAGACAGCTGCTACCCGGCGCTCGATCAGTCGTGACATGCGCTCAGAATACTACGGTGTACCGATGATTTGGAGGAGTTCAACCCGACTATTTTCAGGATACCTCGTCGATCAATCCGAGGCCTGTAGGAAGGCCGCTTGCACGGCGATTGGGCGAACACGATGGACCTCGTTGCCTTGCCCAGCATCCGCGGCAGCAGCCTTCGCGACATTCGGCGCGTTGCCGGACTGCTCTCGAGTTGTCAGGGTCGTACCGCTTCAGGCGAGCACCCAGCGTTGCTGATCCTCGCCGCGGCGGAGCAACAACACACGGGGCGTACCGACCACGTCGGTGGTCGCGAAGACCAGCGTGCATCGCTGCTCGGCAAGCGTCACCCCGCCACACACGTCGTCGGTGGTGCCGGTGCCAGACAGACCGGTGCCAGGCACACCAGACGGCAGCGGGGCGAGCGCGTTGCCGGGGACAACGAGGCGGAACCCATTGAGACCGTCATCGTCATTGACGCCGCTGAGGGTCACCTCCACCCGCATCACCCCGTCGCGCTCCCCGGCGGCGTTGACCGTGACCAGGAGATCGCCGGCTGCGGCGGTATCGCCGACGAACAGGTCGGCCGACGCGTCACCGGAGTCATCGGACACTCGCAGCAATTGCACGCTGCCGGCCACCAAGATGGCCAGGCCGCAGAACACGGCGAGCATCAACAGAGTGCGGGTGCGCATGAACGCGGAATGCTACGGCGGTTACCCTGACACTCATGCGCCACGCCCGACATGTCACGACGTCTCCATCCCGACGGCGCCTCACTCGTCGTTCCGCGACGATGGCCGGGCTCGCCGCCATCACATTGGCGGCAACAGCGTGCGGCTCCAGCGAAGCACCAGCCGCCGACGCTCCCGCTGCAACAGCACCGGCCGCACCAGCCGAGCCAATAGCCGCTCCCGCAGCAGCGGCGGCTCCTGCCGGCAGCTCTGCGCCGGGGGCGACCGCAACAGCGAGCGCCGATGTGGTCCCCGAGATCCTCCGCTTCGACGCTGCGCTCGTCGGCGGCGGCAGGTACGACTCGGCGCTCGCAGCGGGCAAGCCAGTGGCGTTGTGGTTCTGGGCACCCACTTGAAGCACCTGCAATCGTGAAGCCCCCTCGGTCGAGGCGGCAAGTCAGCAATGGCGCGATCAAGTCACGTTCATCGGCGTGGCCTGGTCAGGCGACGAAGCATCGTTCCAAGGCTTCATCGACAAGCACTCGCTCACGTTCCAGCAGATCAGCGATGATCCGGGCGATGTGTTCGCCCACTTCGCGGTTCCGGGCCAGCCAGCGTTCGTCATTGTCGACACCGATGGCACCACCATCCAAGAGCTCGGTGCCGTCGATGAGGAGCAACTCAATCAGATCCTCACCGACGTCACCAGCTGACGACGGTTCCGCCCGGTCCGCCACGGCCCGTTACTTCGGCTAGACACCTGCTAGTGGTCTGACCACGAACGTTCGTACGTTGTACGGCGACAGGATTAGGGTGACCCCATCGTCGTCGGACCTCGCCTCGGAGTTTGGCTCGCTGGCGACGGCGGAGCGGCCCGAAGTGAGCCTCGCTCGGTTGGTCTATGACAGGGCATTCCAGATTTGGGCGTGCCGGAGCGGCAGTTGGTATCGAACCGGTTCGTGCAGTCCTGGTTCAGGCGGCGCGGATGGTTGGTTGGCCGTGTGGTTTCGAGGCGAGGGTGCGTCCG
>JANOKQ010000095.1:0-9002 GCA_031419375.1 Acidimicrobiaceae bacterium | reverse complement strand
TCTCGTCGTACACGCCGCCGAGATCGAAGCGATCAAGGCGAGCCTCACGTTCCTGGCGCAGCTTGTCCATCAGCTCGCGCAGGCCCTGCATCCGCTCGCCGTTGGTGTCGGTCATGCCCTGCTGCATCAGCCGTCGTAGGGCGCTGTTGATGTCGCCGTGGTAGAGGAGGTCGTCGTTCAGCTGATCGAACAAGGCGTCGGCATCGAAGTCAAACCCCTTCTGCGTGCCATCCCAGCGCGAGTACGTGAATCGAGCAGCCATGCGCGAACCCTACTTGTGCTCGGGCGCCGCATCTCAGCGGCGAAACCCGGCGGCGAAACTCGGCGGCCCGAACTTGAGGCCCGCACGTACTGTTCGGGCATGGATGAGATCATCGAACAGATCGACGGGCTTGCCAGAACGACCGGCTTCTCCGGCGTCGTCAGGGTTGATGGCGGGGGAGCCGAGATTTTCGCTCGAGCCTACGGATATGCCGATCGCGCCCATTGCGTCGACAACACCGTCGACACGCAATTCGGGATCGCCAGCGGCACGAAGGGTTTCACGGCGCTCACGGTGGTCGGTTTGATCGACCGCGGAATGCTCGAGCTGTCGACGACCGCGCGCTCGCTGCTCGGCCCGGATCTGCCGCTGATCGGCGACGACGTGACGGTCGAGCATCTGCTCAGCCATCGATCGGGCATCGGCGACTATCTCGACGAGGACACCCTCGGTGATGCCGCGGACTACGTACTGACCGTGCCCGTTCACCAGCTGGCGACCATCGAGTCGTACGTGCGTGTGCTCGACGGATTTCCATCCAAGTTCACCGCCGGCACCAAGTTCTCGTACTGCAATGGCGGCTACGTCGTGCTGTCGCTGCTTGCTGAGCGCGCTGCCGGAACGCCGTCTGCTGAGCTGGTCGATCGGCACGTGTGCCGACCGGCCGGTTTGGCGAGCACCGCGTTCTTGCGCTCCGACGAGCTCCCGGGCCGCGCCGCGACCGGCTACCTCGGCATCGAAACCGACCGCACGAACGTGTTGCATCTGCCCGTCGTCGGCAGCGGCGATGGCGGCATCTACTCCACGGTCGCCGACATCCATGCGCTGTGGACAGCGTTGTTCGCCGGGCGGATCGTCTCGCCCGACTGGGTGATCGAGATGATTCGGCCGCGCAGCGAAGTTGCGGAGGAATCCAGTCGTTACGGAATGGGTTTCTGGCTTCATGCATCCAGCGACACCGTGATGCTGACGGGTGGCGACGCGGGCGTGTCGTTCCGGTCATCGCACTCGCCGAGCCGCCAGATCACCTCCACCGTCGTCTCGAACACCACTCGCGGTGCGTGGCCGATCGCCCTGCACCTCGAGGGACTGTTCGCCAGCTGAGACTTGGAGTGCCCGCTTGTCGAGTTAGGCACCCCTGCGGTGCATTACTCGACAATCGAATGCCGCGATGGGGACGTCTGGGCTGGTGAGGTTGTCACCGTTCCACTACAGGGATCTCGTCCGTATGCCGATGTATCTGTGTTACCGATCGAATGGGCGCAGCCCATCGGTTTTCGTGAGCTACCCTGGAGGTGTCATGCGAGTTCCACGTACGTTTGCCTTCGTCGACCTGTCCGGGTTCACGAACTACACCGCCGCCTTCGGCGACGATGCAGCCGGGCGCATCCTCGGGGCGTTCCGGACGTTAGTGCGCGAGATCGCCAGCGAACGCGGTGTGCGCATCGCCAAGTGGCTCGGCGACGGGTGCATGATCGTCAGCGTCGACCAGGCCAACGCGATCTCGTTTGCGATGGACCTCGAAGACCGGGCCGGCGAGGTGTGTGCCCCGCTGGCGCTGCGGGTCGGCCTCGCCTCCGGGTACGCGCTGTTGTTCGAAGGCGACGACTACATCGGCTCGGCGGTCAACATGGCCTCGCGCCTGTGTGATGTGGCCGGACCGTTCGACGTGATCTTGCCGACGATGCAGCTGGAACGGCTGCCCGAAGGAATCACCGCCACCGAACACGGCGAGGTGGAACTGCGCGGCTTCCCCGGCACGGTCAACGTCCTCGCGCTCCACGGCCGCCCCGCCTCACCATCGCTCAACGACACCGGTGAGCTGTGGACCCGCACCCCGTTCGGCTGAGTCGCCCGCTGCAGTGGTAGCCGTCGTCGACGTCGGCGCAACCGTCGGCTTGCGCCCGGAAGCCCTGGCCGACGACATCGAGACAGCTTGCGAACTGGCGCTCGGCCATGTGCGGATCACGGTGTCGTGGGCGCAGGCGCAACCTCGTCCCGGCACGCTCGACGGCGGTGTCGTCGAGACGCTGCGCAGCACCGCGCACGCCGTCCACGAAGCGGGGGCGAAGGTGTGGGTGTGCCTGCTATCGCCCGACGTGCCGCAGTGGTTCGACAACGAAGGCGGCTTCACCGACGCCCGCCACGCCGGGCACTGGTGGCCCCGATGGGTCGAGCTGGCTAGCGCTACCTTCGGTGACGAAGTGGACGGATGGATACCGTTCGAGGCACCGCTGGCGATGGCCAACCGCCTGGTGCCCGGCGACCCCCGCCGTCACGGCGAGGTCGTCGACACGCTGTGTGTTGCGTGGCGCGATGCGTGGCGCATCCTCCACGGACCCGTGCCCGTGGCCACGGGGCTCGATGTACGTGTTGTCCGGATTCCGCGTGACGACGTGGTGGCTGCCGAGAACGTGCGGCGCGACGAGCACCTGCACTGGCACACGTGGCTCCGTGCGCTGCGCGACGGGACGATCACCATTCCCGGTCGCGCCGACCGCGAGCTTGCCGACCTGGCCGGCTCGTGCGACGTGCTGGGCATCGCCATCAGCGGCGAGCGCGACCTCGATCTCGAAGCACTGGTGCAGCGCACCGCCGAGGAGGGCCCCGATCGACCGTTGGCGATCACGTTCCGGCCCCGCGGCAACGATCTCGATGCACGGGCAGAGGTGATTGATGCCGTCCTCGCCGACACCAGGCGGCTCACATCGAGCCTGCCGATCGAACGCTTCACCACCACCGATCTCGACGCCTACGCCCACGCCCTCCGCTGACGCTCCGAAGACAACCGGCGGCTCAGCTGCGACTGCGGTAGGTGGCGCCTGAGCGCGAGCTGTCTTTGTTCAGCCGCTTCGACAGGTGCAGGCCTTCGAGGACGAACTCCACAGCTCCGGCGACGGCGGCGGGTGATTCGTCGCCGCCGGTGAGGGCGAGCACTGCGGTACGCATCGACGGCAACTGCTCGACGAGACGCGCTTCATCGGCTGACGCGATGTCTTCACCGGTGTGAGCAACCACCTCGCCCTCCTCGAACGCGGCGATCACGTCGCGCACTTGATCGGGCGTCACCCGCTCCTTGTACACGGTGAGCACCGCACCCTTGATCAGGTTCTCGAGGATCACCCCGTCGCGGCCGTCTTCGAGCGAATCGATCTCGATCTTGCCGCTCGACGACGCGGCCAGCGCATCGAGGTCGCACACCCGCGGCACCACACTCCGCTCGCCTGCACGCAACCCGCGGCGCAACGCGTTGGCGGCGAGCACCTCGATGTTGCTGACCGACAGGCGCACGCTGACGCCGCTGCGCTGGTTGACCTGGCTGCTGGCCCTGGCCATCTGCGAGAGCGTGGCGACCACGCGCTCGAGGTAGTCGGGCACGCTGACCTGCACAGCACCCACCGAAGCCGGGCGGGCTTCCTGGCGCATGATTGCCACCTCGGTGTCGACATCGAGCGGGTAGTGGGTGCGGATCTGGCTGCCGAAGCGGTCCTTCAGCGGGGTGATGATCCGGCCGCGGTTGGTGTAGTCCTCCGGGTTGGCACTGGCCACCAGCATCACGTCGAGCGGTAGCCGGATCTTGTAGCCGCGCACCTGCACGTCTCGTTCCTCGAGCACGTTCAAGAGACCGACCTGGATCCGTTCGGCAAGGTCGGGGATCTCGTTGATCGCGAAGATGCCGCGGTTGGTGCGCGGCACCAGCCCGTAGTGCAACGTCAGTTCGTCACTGAGGTAGCGGCCCTCGGCCACGCGAATCGGGTCGACCTCACCGATCAGGTCGGCGATCGAGGTATCGGGCGTAGCCAGTTTCTCGCCATAGCGGGTGCCGCGATGCACCCACGTAATAAGTGTGCCGTCGCCCTCGGCGGCGACGAGGTCGCGGGCGTGGCGGCTGACCGGCGCGTAGGGATCATCATTGATCTCGCTGCCAGAAATGATCGGCATCCACTCGTCGAGCAATCCCGTGAGCGAGCGGATCATCCGGGTCTTGGCCTGGCCGCGCTCGCCGAGGAAGATCACGTCGTGGCCGGCCAGCAGTGCGTTTTCGAGCTGGGGCATGACGGTGTGTTCGTAGCCGACCACACCGTCGAACAACGGCTCACCAGCCGCGATCCGCAGCACCGCGTTACGGCGGATCTCTTCTTTCACCGGGGTTGATTCCCAGCCCGACGCGCGCAGTTCGCCAAGCGTGGCAGGCGCAGGTGCGGGCGAGGCGGCGTGTACCGAGGGGACCGGGGGGGTCGCAGGCGTCGTCATGTGCCGACCCTACCGCGGCGCCTCCAACCGTTGCCCCTCGCGAAGCCGGTCGCGAAGCCGTCAACGGCGCGCCTGCGCCGAGACCACGAGGGTGTATGTCAACGCGCTCGCGTCCAGGGCTGCATGTCGGCAACGCCTGCCCGGTGCGCGCGTATCGCATCTGCGACCTCCGGAACGGAGAGACACACTCGATCGTTTCCATCAGCGCCTCGTAGTCGTCAGCGCCCAGGAGTATCGCGGCGGGCATTCCGTTGACCGTGATCACCACAAGTTCGCCGACCGAGTCGACTTCGCTCACCAGCGCCGACAAAGTGTTCGTCGCCTCCGTGACCGCCGTAGTACGCATAGCCTGAGTTCTAGCCCGAACTCGCATTGGGGAGAGCTGCCGACGAGTTCGACCGGCGGCGGCGGCGTAGCGATGTAGCTACGCTGCGGCCATGGATCTGAGCGGACGGTGGCGGGCATCGAGCGCCGACGACGAGGTCCGCCGCAACGGCGTTGGCACCAATTTCGACGACGGTTCATGGCCGACCGTCAGCGTGCCCGGCCATTGGCGCAACGAGCCCGAGTTCGTCACCGACGACGGTCCGCTGTTGTACCGCCGCACGTTCCAGATGGAGCCGCCGCCCCCTGGCCGGCGAGCGTTCGTGACCCTCCACGGCGTCTTTTACCAGGCCGACGTGTGGCTCGACGGTGCCTACCTCGGCGACCCCGAGGGGTACTTCTTCGCCAGCAGCTTCGACGTCACCGACCTCATGCGCTTCGCTACCGAACACGTGCTCGCCGTCGAGATCACCTCGTCACCGCAGCGCGACCCGAACAACAAGCGCAATCTGACCGGCTCGTACCACGATCCCATCGCGTTCGACTCCACCTGGAACGCCGGAGGCCTGTGGCAGCCCGTCACCATCGATCTCACCGGGCCAGCGCGGATTGATCGCTGCCGCGTGTTGTGCCGCGACGCCAACGACACCCGGGCCCATCTGCGGGTCCACGCCCGAATCGACAGCGATGCGGCGAGAACGGTCAGCGTCACCACATGGGTCGACGACGAGGTACTGGCCGAGCAGGATCATTCGCTGGCGCGCAACATGAACGAGATCACCTGGAACCTTGACATCGCCAAGCCTGCGCTGTGGTGGCCGTGGTCGCTTGGCGAGCAGCCGTTGCACGATGTACGGGTGGTGGTCAGCGTCGACGGGGTGGCCAGCCACGAACACGTCGTGCGGACTGGGCTGCGCGAGATCTCCGTCGACGACTGGGTTGTGTCGGTCAACGGCGAGCGGATGTTCACCAAGGGCATCAACATGACCCCGGCACACCGTGATCTCGCAGGCATCGACCCCATCTCCATCGCTCGCGACGTGGAGCTCGCCCGCGAGGCCGGGCTCGACCTGATCCGGGCCAAGGGGCATGTCGCCCAGGTCGGGTTCTACGACGCCGCCGATGCCGCCGGCATGCTCGTGTGGCAGGACTTCCCGCTGCACGGCGGCTACCAGCGATCGGTGCGACGGCAGGCACTGGATCAGGCCCGGGCGATGGTCGACGTGCTCGGCCACCATCCGTCGATCGTTCTGTGGTGCGCGCACGACACGCCCGAGGCCACCATGGTCGGCCAGCAGGCGCCAACGTGGAACAAGACGATCCTCGATCGGTGGGTGAAGCGCGCCATCGAAAAGCTCGACGAGTCGCGCCCGACCCTCGCCCACAGCGGCGTGGCGCCGCACCTCCCACAGCTCGAAACCACCGATTCCAGCTTGCGGTTCGGGTGGGGGCGCGGCCACGAACGAGACCTGCCCGGGTTCGCCGCGGTGGTGCCGCGCGGCGTCACCTTTGTCAGCGAGTTCGGTTCGCAATCAGTGCCCGTCGACCACGCCTTCGTCGAGACCGACTCATGGCCCGAGCTCGACTGGCCAACGCTTGGCGAACGTCATGGGGCCCAGACCGACATCATCCGCCAGTACCTACCGACCACCGGGCACACCACGTTCGACTCGTGGGCCCAAGCGACACAGCGCTACCAAGCCGACGTGCTCCGCCACCACATCGAGACGCTTCGACGGCTGAAGTACCGGCCGACCGCCGGGTTCTGCGTGTCGTCGTTGGCCGACCCCGCACCGATGATCTCCTCGGCGATTCTGGATCACCAGCGGAACCCGAAACCCGCGTACACCGCGGTCACCGAAGCGTGCCGTATGGTGATCGTGGTGGCCGATCGGCTGCCCGAGCGGGTTGTCGTCGGCACGGGTCTGGCGCTCGACGTCCATGTGGTCAGCGATGCGCACCACACACTCGATCACGCTCGCTGCACGGCCGCACTGCGGTGGTCCGGCGGCAACCACGAGTGGCGCTGGACCGGCGACGTCGGTCCCGACGATTGTGTGAAGGTGGGCACGTTTCAGTTCGTCGTCCCCGACGTTCCAGGCGGGCTCTGGCTCGACCTCACCCTCGAACACGGCGACGACGTCGCGACGAACCGCTACGAATCCCTGATCGTGCGTTGACTGCGGTCCATTGATCGTCGGTGCAGGCCGGCTGGTGGTCGTTGGGGACGACGGAGAGATTCGCGATTGCGGTTGGCCCGAGTAGTTGCCGCTCGATTTCGTTTGCGGTCCCGGTGTCAGCGCGGAGCAGCGATCTGCGGTGATGTATCCGGCCGTGTGGGCATCGACCATTGCGATGTTGACCAGGGCTGCGCCAGCTCCTGCGCGTTCGACTCAAAACCAGCGCATCGTGCCGCAGACCTGGCCGTTGGACGTACCCGAACGCGTCACCAGAGGCCGGTCGGTAGGAGGAACGATGCGGGCCAGCGTGCCCGAATCGGCGGATGCATTTCGCCTTGGCCCGCGGGAGCATCACGCCACAGCGATCAGCGCCGCGGCTCTGGATGATCGCCGTTGCATCGAACGGGCGTTGCGCGTTGCTGCGGGCCGCGAGGAGCGCGGCGTTCAGTGCCGCCGCCGGGTTCGGGGACCCGCCGGACCAGCCGTGTTCAAGAGCAGCTTGGAGCTCGTCGAGGGAGAGCTTTTCAGCGATGCTCTCGATGAGTAATCCGCTGGCCACCGCAGCCTTCACCATGCCTGCAGGAGCCGGTGCAGGCGCATAGTCCCAACCGTCGAGTTCGGCCTGCTCGGCAACGATGTCGAGAAGCTCGATCGCCTGCCAGATCTCCGTGGCCTCTTCGTCTGTGATCCTGCCTGATTTGATGAGCGCGTCGGCGATGTCGTACGCCGTGCCCTCCCGTCGGGGGCCGGCGCAGAGCACTTCGATGACGCCGACCCCGTTCACGACCCGACTTCCAAAGACGACTCGATGTTCCCGCTGCAGCACCTCGAGGGTGTTCCATCCAGCGAGTTCGTCCGTCTTGGTTCGGTTCGACAAGGGGTGGGTGCCAACCGGGTTGACGCACAGCCCGACCACTTCACCGAGCACCTGGATGCGTTGATCCAGCGTCAACTCGTCTTCGAGGTACTCCACGAAGACGTCAGTGAAAACGATCTCGGCTTGCTCGTCTGGAAACCCCTCGCCCGCTCTCACGCAAGATGCGCAACTCGAAGACCGGCGCGCTTGCGGACCTGGTCTGCGTCAACCCCAACACGAGCACAAACCTGATCGAGGTCGAACTTCGCGGACCGCTCCGACACGCGGTCTGCGTAGAAGTCCAACACGGCGGCACTCGCCTCTCGCACCTGGCGAAGGTCACGATCCAACCGCTCCGCCGAATCGACTACCGCGACGACGTGGCCGTGACGGGTGAGCATCACTCGCGAGTCACTCGCGGCAGCCGTCACGGCCGAGATGCCCTTGCGGGCGGCGGTCGTGATGGGCATGCGGATCGAGGACATGAGCTGCACCGTACGTGAATCTGTGCAGTCTTGCAATGATCGACGCGACGGTCTGGTTCACCATGAACGTCGTGACCGCCACCGCTTCCAAACCCGCCACCGCATCATCGAATGGGCACCGAGGATTGTTCACGCAGCGCGTGAACAATCTCGACGTGCTCGTAGAACAGACGCATGTACCGCAAGTTCGATCGCTCGGAACCCGGCACACAGTCGGCCATTCGTGCGAATCACTGCCGCGATAGTGATTTGCGGTTGCTCAGCTTGGCTTTGCGGTAGTCCTGGTTCATCAGCGCGATCACGTCGATCGAGATCGCCTTCGGGCATGCGGCCTCACACTCACCGTGATTCGTGCACGAACCGAAGTAGTCGTCCATCGTCTCGACCATCGCCTCGACCCGGCTGTAGCGCTCGGCCTGTCCCTGGGGCAGCGAGTTGAGGTGCGCCACCTTGGCCGCGGTGAACAGGTTGGCTGCACCGTTCGGGCACGCCGCCACGCATGCCCCGCAGCCGATGCACTCGGCGGCGTCCATCGCCGCGTCGGCCACGGTCTTCGGGATCGGGATGAGGTTGGCGTCGGGCGCGGATCCGGCGGAGACCGTGATGTATCCGCCCGCCTCGATGATCCGGTCGAACGCGCT
>JANOKQ010000094.1:0-3114 GCA_031419375.1 Acidimicrobiaceae bacterium | reverse complement strand
GCCGGCATCGGCCACCACCACGAACGCGCGATACCCCCATCGTTCACAGCGAGCCCAGGGACGAACTTGCCGGAGTCGACGAGGAACATGGCTACCGCCTGCAGCCTGTCGATGTCGATGTCGATGTCGGGAGCGGTCTCGTCGGCGGTGAGCGTCACGGTCTCCGAGTCTCGCGCGTCCGCTGCAGCGCCAGCGGAACGCGCCAAACCGGCTCGATCAGAGGCCGTACTCCTCCAGCAGGCGCAGCCACACCTCGCTCAGGGTCGGAAACGACGGCACCGCGTGCCACAGCTGTTGCAGCGGCACCTTGCCGACAATCGCGACCGTGGCCGAATGCAGCAACTCCTGCACGCCCGGGCCGACGAACGTCGCCCCGACCACGACCCCGCCTCCTTCGCCAGACGTGTCGATGACGAGCTTGCTGGTGCCCACGAACCCCTCACCGAGCACCGCCCCGCCGGCAACGTCGCCGGTGCCGTACGACACCACGGCAACCTTGATCCCGGCGGTCACCGCCTGTTCCTCGGTCAAGCCGACAGCACACACTTGCGGATCAGTGAACGTGACACGGGAGATGGCCGTGTGGTCTGACACGGCGGCTGCGGTGCGTCCGAGGATGGTGTCGGCAGCGACCCGGGCCTGGTACTTGCCCATGTGGGTGAGGAGGGACCGCCCATTGCAATCGCCGACGGCATACAGCCACCCGCCTGTGACCTTGGCGCGGAGCTGATCGTCGACCTCGATCGACTTGCCAGATTCCAACCCCACCGCCTCGAGCCCGAGACCTTCGGTGTTCGGCTTCCGCCCGGCGGCCAGCAACAGCACGTCGCCGACGCATTCGATGCCGTCTTCCAAGGTGACGACCACGGTGCCACCGGCCCGGCGACGCGCCGCGACGACTTTGGCACCGATCAGGAAGCGGATCCCCTCGTCTTCGAGCGCGGCCTGTACCTCGTCGGCAACGTAGGGCTCCTCGCGGATCAGGATGCGTGGCGCAGCCTCGATGATCGTCACGTCGCGAGAACCCAATCGCCGGAACGCCTGAGCCATCTCCAGCCCGATTGCCCCGCCACCGAGCACCAGCAGACGCTTGGGTACCTTGCCCGTGGCGGTGATCTCGCGATTCGTCCACGGTTTTGTATCCTCCAGCCCGGCGATCGGGGGGAGCGCAGCCGCCGTGCCCGTCGCGATCACCACTGCGCGACGCGCCGTGAGCGAACGCGTCGTTCCGCCGCCGTCGACGACCTCGACGGTGCACGTCCCGGTCAGCCTGCCACTACCGCGCACCACCTCGATGCCGCGGTCTGTGAGCCACGGCAGCGAGTTGGTGTCATCGAAATTGCCGACAATCCTATTCCGCCACGCGAGTGCCTCGGCGGTGTCGATCTCACCAGTCACTGCGGCTCCCGCTCCGGGCACTCGACGAGCCGCAGCAACGACATCGCCGGGACGGAGCAACACTTTCGAGGGCATGCATCCCCAGTACGAGCACTCGCCTCCGACCAACTCCCGCTCGACGATGGCCACCTGCAACCCGTTGTCGGCGCAGCGCCCGGCGACCACCTCGCCAGCCGGGCCAGCCCCGATCACGATGACATCGACGTGGTCGATGGCGACTCCGGTCATCACTGCACCCCTGTCATCTCAGTATTGGTCATCTCGGCGCTCCTGTCACGCAGTGATCTTCGGGATGCACGGCCGCGCATCGGACCTGGCGACGACTGACGGCGGACGCAGCCTGATTGTTTCGAGCGCATGGCCGAGGGCGGCGAGTTGTCGCAGTGGTGGCCACGATTCGGGATCGAACAGCGCCTGAATGGCGACGCCGTCCACCTGAGCGATGAGCCGCTCGGCCAACTCCTGCGGGGAATCGACGGGGGCGATCTGTGCAACCAGCGCGGTCACGTGCGCCCGGAACTCGCGATACGCATCGCGCTGTGCAGCGGCGAGTTCGTGATCGCCAGCGGCCTGCGCGCAAAAGGCGACGGTGACCATCCAGTGGCGGCGGCGATCATCGTCGATGGGGAGTGCACCGGCGAGTGCGTCGTACAGCGACAACGCAGCATCGGCCGGATCGCGGTCGGGGCGCTTGGCGCGGCGGCCATCAAGCGAGGCCTCGAAGGTGCGCAGCAGCAGCTCGCGCTTGTCGGCGAAGTAATGGGTGAGGGCGCCTGTCGTCACACCCGCCTCGGCGGCAACATCGCGCATCGTTGCGGCCCCGATGCCGGCGCGGGCGATCAGGCGGGCGGCGGCGTCGGTGAGTTCGACGCGTCGCTCCTCGGCGTCGACGACTTTGGGCATTGACGTGCAGCGTAGCCTTGCTAATATATAACAAGTGTTCCGCAAACGGGAGAAGACAGAAAGGGGCGTTCAATGGTCCACGTCGCATCGCGAGGAGACGTACCGGTCCGGCTCGGGCCAGGGGTGAAACAGGTTCCCGACTACGGGCCGGCAACGATGAGTCGCGACGTGTACACCGACCCGGTGCGCTTCGAGCTCGAGCGCGAGCGGGTCCTGAACACCAGTTGGCTGATCGCGGCGCGATCGTCCGACGCAGCGAATCCTGGCGCCTGGGTCACCTTCGACAGCCACGGTGAAACCGTCGTGATCACCCGTCAGGCGAATGGAACGCTGGCCGCGTTCCACAACGTGTGCCAGCATCGCGGCCCCGCCCTCGTGGGCGAGAAGAAAGGCTGCGGGGCGCGCCGGTTCACCTGCGCCTATCACGGTTGGGTGTACGACACCACCGGCCGCCTGGTCGGTGTCCCCGAACGCGAAGACTTCTCCGAGGACCACCTGCGCGACGTGCGCGCCCCTGCCGTGGCCGCTGACGAATGGGCCGGCTGGATCTGGGTGAACCTGCTCGGGCCCGACGCGGCTCCCTCGCTGCAGAGTTGGATCGGAAACGAGATCAGTAGCGACTTGGGCAAGTTCCAGATGGACGACATGGTCGTTCTCGACGTACTCGAATGGGACGTTCCGGTCAGCTACAAGGCGATCGTCGACGGCTTCAATGAGGTGTATCACGTCACGGCGCTGCACCACGTGCCACCCGAGTTCACCAAATCCACTCGCGACACGTCGTTCCACATCCTCGGTGACAACTACATGTGT
>JANOKQ010000093.1:0-1685 GCA_031419375.1 Acidimicrobiaceae bacterium | reverse complement strand
AGCCCGCCCGCCAAACCACCGCTACGAACTGAAGGCTGACGCACAATGCTCGGTTTGACCTTCCCGCCGATCAACGAACTCATTCGTTGGCGAGACATCTTCCCCTCGTTCAACAAGGTTGGCCTGATCGCCGTCCTTGCTGCGCTGATCGGGATCGGCATCTTCCTGCTGGCCGGCAACAAGGATCCGTTGAAGGCCCCGAAGGGTGTTCGCAACCTCGCCGAGACCGGGGTCGAGTTCATCGAGGATCAGATCGTGATGCAGACCATGGGCAAGGAAGGCCTCGGCTGGACACCGTTCCTGCTGTCGCTGTTCGTGTTCATCTACCTGTGCAACCTGCCCGGCATCATCCCCATCTTCCAGATGCCGGCCACCGCCAGAATGGCCATCCCGCTGTTCCTCGCCCTCACCGTCTGGGTGGTCTACAACGCAGTTGGGCTCAAGCACAACGGCATCAAGTACCTCACCAGCATGGCCTGGCCGCACAGCGTTCCGATCGGCATGCGCCCGCTGGTGGGCGTGATCGAAGTGCTGTCCAACATCGTGTTGCGCCCGTTCTCACTGGCTGTCCGACTTTTCGCCAACATGCTCGCCGGGCACATGCTGCTGATCACGTTCGCGTTCTTGAGCAACGCGATGTTCACTGCGCACACCAAGGAGTTCTTCCTTCGCCCGATGGGCGTGCTGCCGCTGTTCATGCTCGTGTTCCTCACCGCGTTCGAGGTGCTCGTCGGCTTCCTGCAGGCGTACATCTTCACCATCTTGACGGCCGTATTCATCAACTCCGCGCGGCACATCGAGCACTGACCGCTCGTCGCTTTCCCCAATCCACCAACCTCAGCCAAAACATCACGTAGGAGTATCTGACCACCATGGAAGCCTTGTCATCCTTGATCGCAGTAGCAGCCCCCGACCCCGCAGACGCGAAGGCCGCGAACGCTGCGATCGGCGCCGGTTTCGCGTACGGCCTCGCCGCCATCGGTCCCGGCATCGGCATCGGTTATGTCGTCGGTAAGGCCATCGAAGCGATGGCCCGCCAGCCAGAGGCTGCCGGCATGGTGCGTACCACCATGTTCCTCGGCATCGCCTTCACCGAAGCACTGGCCCTCATCGGCTTCGTCGTCTTCATCCTCCTCGGTCTCTGAGGGGCGCGATGTTCACCGTCACCGTCCATACGACCGGTGCGGGCGAGTTCGTCGTGCGTCTCCCGGTGCCCGCAGTGGAAGCTGAGGCCGGCACAGAAGACAAAGGACCTAGCCCGATCGCACCCGAGGTCAAGGAACTGGCCTGGGGCGCGGGCTCGTTCATCGTGTTGTTCGTGCTCATGCGCGTGGTGTTGTTTCCACGTGTCAAGAAGGGCATGCAGGCTCGGTACGGCAAGATCCGCAACGATCACGAAACGGCCGATTCACTGCGCGCCGATGCCCGCGGCGACGTCGCCGCGTACGAGCAACAGCTCGCCACGGTGAAGTCCGAGGCAGCGCACCGCATCGATGCCGTACGCCAGACCGTCGAGTCCGAGCGGGTCGCAGCAATCGCTGCGGCCAATGAGCGGATCGCTGCGAAGCGCGCCGAAGCAAACGCGGCCACCGATGCCGCACGCATCGCCGCATCTGCACATGTCCGTGCCGCAGTGGTCGACGTCAGCGCTCGTGCTGCCGAGCTGGCCACCGGACGCAAGCCTG
>JANOKQ010000092.1:0-2403 GCA_031419375.1 Acidimicrobiaceae bacterium | reverse complement strand
CGACGGCCCGCTCCACATTCGCCGGCACATGGGTGCGCCCGAGCGACACGAGCACCTCTGGCACCATCGACTGCACACCGATGCTGACCCGGTTCACGCCACTGTCCAGATACGTAGCCAGCAGGTCGTCGGTCACATCGTCGGGGTTGCACTCGACGGTCACCTCGGCACCGGCTTGACGCGGGATCGTTTCGATCACAGCCGCCAATGCGACCGGGTCGACGAGGGTGGGAGTTCCGCCGCCGACGAACACCGTGGTGGCCAGCTGGACAACGTGCCGACCGATGTCGATTCGCAGCGAATCGAGATACTGCTGATGCAGGTGTTGGCGGTCGGTCCAGGTGGCGAACGCGCAGTAGTCACACCGCTTCACGCAAAACGGGATGTGCACGTACACCCCGAACGGCTCACTCACCGAGTCACCCTACCAACGTTGCGGCAGGGCAGCCGAAGTCCGTTGTCAGGCGTGGAAATCAGGCGTGGAACAACAAGTCGAGCGCGTCGAGGCGCTCGCCGCACTGGTCGACGGGGACGTCGAGCATCGCCGCGATCGCGCGGGTGTCGTCGCCGCGAACGGTGATGACCTTGCCGTTGAAGTCCTGACGTTGCACCTGGATCATGCGCAGGAACCGGATCAGCATCTCGAATGGCTGGCCGGTCAGTTGGCTCAGTTTGACCAGGTCGATGGCGATCTTGCGGGCCGCCGCAGCATCGCCCTCGTTGGGCATCGAGATGTCTTCGCGGGGCAGCAGTTGGTCGACCGGCACGTTGTAAAACTTGGCCAACCGCTCCAGCCGGGGTACCGAGATGGCCCGTTCGCCACGCTCGTAGGCACCGAGTACCGACGCCTTGAACTCGTCGGCCGAGGTGGCCTCCACCTCTTGCAATGACAGCCGCTTCTGGCGCCGGATCACCCGCAGGCGATCACCAACCTTGCGGCTGTAGGGCGATGAATGAACGTCGTCCTCGTCGAAATCTCGCATACCCGCTCTCCTATTCGTGTGTCGTGACGTCCCGTCAACGTCATGACCTAGGGGCATGATGGCACACTCTCCGTGGAAAAACAACTAAAAGTGGGTAACTCAACGCGCAACGTTGTCAGTTTCGCCACGCTATGAGGCACGCCGCCGCGACGATTGCCGCTGTTTCCACCCGCAGGACCGTCTCACCCAGCCCGATCGTGCGCCCACCGGCCGCCAGCTCGACCTGGTCGAAGCCCCCTTCCGGACCGATCAGCACGGTGTTCACCGAAACGTCGATGCGACCAGCAGCACCTGGCTCGGCGATCACGGCACCGTCAAGGGCAACCGCGTCTCGAAACGTCAGCACCTCCACCCGCGGCAGCCGCACTCGACGGCTTTGCGCCGCCGCCTCGCGAGCGAGCCGGCGCAACCGCTCAAGCTGGCGGACCTGGCGTTCGACACCCCACCGCACCACTGATCTCGCCGTTTCGAACAGCACAACGCGGTCGATGCCGATCTCGGTGAGCTTGCCCACTACCAACTCGACGCGGTCCCCCTTTGGGATCGCGCAGCCAACCGTCAGCTGCGCGGCGGCAAGCGGCTCGACGAACACCGGACCATCCACCTGCACGCCCCCGGCTGCGGACCACCGCGCCGCACACCACCCACCGTCACCGTCGCTCAGCGTGACCGGCTGCCCATCGGCAAGGCGCAGCACGCGGCGCAGATGATGGTCGTCGGCTTCGGTGATCTCGGGCGCGCTGAGCGATTCGACGAACACGTGCGCCGCCGACCGCCGCAGCAGCGGGTTCACGTGAACGCGGATTTAATCCGCGAAAAGAACCCGTGCTCGCCCGTGCCGACTTCCTCGCCGCGGCCCTCGGCAAAGCGCCGCAGCAGGTCGACTTCGGAATCGCTGAGCTTGCCCGGCACATCCACGCGCACGCGCACGCGCAGGTCGCCGCGACCGCGACCCTGCAGCCGGGTGACGCCGCGTTGGCGGAGCACGAACTCGCGCCCGGGCTGGGTCCCCGCCGGCACGACGATATCTTCGTCGCCGTCGAGGGTGTCCAGGGTGAACTTCGCCCCGAGCGACGCCTGGGCGATGGAGACTCCCAACTCGAAGACGAGATCGTCACCGTCGCGGGTGAACCGGTCGTGAGAAGCGACCCGGATGTGCACGTACAGGTCGCCAGCCGACCCGCGTCGCGGGCCGACAGCGCCCCGCGAGCCGAGCCGCAACGTGGAACCGGTATCGACACCGGCGGGGATGTCCACCTGATAGGTGCGCTCCGTGACCAGACGGCCGTCGCCGTTACAGCCGGCGCACGGGCTGGCGATCACCTGACCCGCACCGTGACAGCGCGGGCACGCGGCGGTGGTGACCATCTGCCCGAGCAGGCTCTGGCGGACCCGTTGCACCTGGCCCCGGCCATTGCAT
>JANOKQ010000091.1:0-6037 GCA_031419375.1 Acidimicrobiaceae bacterium | reverse complement strand
GCCTGGCGAATGCGGAACAGGCGCATCCATCGCTCGCGCGACAGGTGGAACTCGCGGCGCGACCACACGGGCGAGCGACGATGGGGGCGCTTCTGCACGTCGTTGATCGCGCTGTCGGCATCCCACAGGTAGGAGAACTCGGTGAGGTCGTAGCCGGCGCTGAAGTGGTTGCCGTTGGCCTTGATGATCAGTACCCGCGTGTCGTCATCCTGATCCAGATCGTCGAGCACCAGATCGAGCTCGTCGCGCAGCTTGCGCGAGATCGCATTGCTCTTGTCGGGACGATTCAGCGTCAGCGTGGCGATCCGTTCTTCCTTTTCGTAGATCAGCGTTTCGAGCTCCATGAGCAACCTCTGTTCGATAGGTGGTGAGTGCGGTGCCGGCAGCGGCCCCGTGCACAACGTAGACAGTCATCGTGGTGAAGTCAACGGTTGTGTTGACATACGGTCTGAACTTTCGTACCATCGGCCCACACCGACCGAGTGAGGAGCCGCAACTTGAACATTGAGGTGGATGTCATCGTTGTTGGAGCGGGTTTTGCAGGCCTTCGGGCACTGCACACCTTGCGCCAGGCGGGTCATACCGTTGCGGTACTCGAAGCAGCGTCGGGCATCGGCGGCGTGTGGTACGCAAACCGGTATCCGGGCGCGAGGTGCGACGTCGAAAGCCACGACTACTCGTACTCGTTCTCGTCAGAGCTGGAGCAGGAGTGGCGCTGGAGTGAGCGCTACTGCACCCAACCGGAGATCCTTCGCTACGTCGACCACGTCGCCGACCGGTTCGACCTACGCGGCGACATCCAGCTGAACACTCGCGTGTTGAGCGCAGACTTCGACGAAACGACGTCACGCTGGTCGGTCGTCACCGACTCGGGTGCGCAGTGGTCGGCGCGCTACCTGATCATGGCCGTCGGCCAACTGTCCAAGACCAAGGCGCCGTCACTCGATGGCCAGAGCTCGTTCGCCGGCGACATCTACCACACGGCCGAATGGCCCCACGAGGGTGTCGACTTCACCGGCAAGCGGGTCGGGGTCATCGGCACGGGCTCGTCGGGGATGCAGGCCATCCCAATCATCGCTGAACAAGCAGAACACCTCACCGTGTTCCAGCGCACCCCGAACTTCAGCGTGCCGGCGTGCAACGCCGTCATCACCGACGAGGAAGACGCTGCGGTGAAAGCGGACTACGCCACCAGGCGGACCGAGGCGCGCAACTCGCCGAGCGGGCTCGGCTTCGTCACGAACAAGCAGTCAGCGCTCGAAGTGGACGACGACGAACGTAATGCTGCCTATGAAGCTGCCTACGAACGGCTCGGATTCGGGTTCGCTCTCGCCTACCACGACATCCTGCTCGACCTGAAGGCCAACGACACGGCTGCCGACTTCATCCGTGGCAAGATCGCCGAGCTCGTCGACGATCCCGACACCTTGAAGAAGCTGACGCCCACCGACCATCCGTTCGCGGCCAAGCGGCCCTCGGTCGACAGTGGCTACTTCGAGACGTTCAACCGCGACAACGTCGAACTGGTCGACATTCGCACCGACACGATCGAACGAATCGATCCGTCCGGTATCCGCACGACCGGTGGGATGCACGAGCTCGACATCATCATCTACGCGACCGGGTTCGATGCGATGACCGGCTCGCTGCTGCGCCCACAGATCACCGGTCGCAACGGCGCCACCCTCACCGAGAAATGGTCGGCCGGTCCTGTCACGTACCTGGGTCTGGGTACCACCGGATTCCCCAACCTGTTCATCATCGCCGGCCCCGGCAGCCCGTCGTTGCTGAGCAACGTGCTGCTCTCGATCGAGCAGCACGTCGACTGGCTGACCGCACTGATCGCTCATGGCGAAGCCGTCGGAGCGATCACCATCGAGGTGACCCAAACCGCAGAGGACGACTGGGTTGCGCACGTCAACAAGCGCGCCCTGGAGACGGTGTACCCGCTGGCGCGCTCGTACTACATGGGCGACGAGATCGAGGGCAAGCCGCACGTGTTCATGCCGTACTCGGGCGGTGTGCGCGGATATCGCCGCATCCTCGAGGGCGTTGTCGCCGACGGCTACAAAGGTTTTGTCTTCGCCACCGCCTGACCCGGCGAGCTGCAACACTGCGGCACTCCAACACTGGAACACTGAAACAGGGCAATCAACGTCAACGTCAATCAACGTTCGGGAGGACGTCACATGGAGAAGCGAACAATCCTCATCACGGGTGCAGGCTCGGGTTTCGGCAAGGGTGCCGCTGTCGAGTTGGCCTCGCGCGGGCACAACGTGATCGCCGCGACCGAGACGCAGGCACAGGCCGATGCGCTGGCAGCCGAATTCCCGAACCTCACGACCTTGAAGCTCGACGTCACTTCCAGCGACGACATCGCTCGGGTGCCAGGGCTCAATGTCGACGTACTGATCAACAACGCCGGGCTCGGCGTGATGGCCCCCATGGCGAGCGTTCCAATGGAGCGAGTGCGCGCCGCGTTCGATGTCAACGTGTTCGGCATGGTCGAGATGTCGCAGGCCGTCATCCCAGGAATGAAGGACCGCGGCTGGGGACGGATCATCAACGTGTCATCTGTCGCAGGAGTCTTCGCCGCGGCACTCGGCTCGCCGTACAGCATGACCAAGCACGCTGTCGAGGCGTTCACCAAGAGCCTCCGCCTCGAGATGGCCCCGTACGGCATCGACGTCACCAAGGTGAACCCGGGCCCGTACAACACCGGGTTCAACGACCGGATGGTCCTGGGGATCCCGAGTTTCATCCAGGCGGGCGACGAATCCGCTCAGCAGAGCTCGGGCATGCTCCGCGACCTGGTGTTGACGAACCAGCTCGACCCCACTGAGGTCACGATGACGCTGGCCGACCTCGCCGAAGCCGACGAGACGCCGTTGGAAACCATGCTGCCAGAAGGCATCCTCGCCGCGCTCGAGGCCATGCTCAACGACTGAACTCGACCACACGTCGCGGGAGCCGCAGTTCCAGGCGTGGGTCTGGCCAACGCAACGGCTGACATCGCTACCGGTTACGCGTCGACCCGGAGCACATCGGTTTCAGAGAAGTCGGCGCCAACGTAGAGCAGCGGCTCTGATCTGACCATCGCCAGGCCGTAGGAGAAGCAGTCGCCGTAGTTCAGCCCCGCACGATGGCGACCCTTGCCGAATCGACGCCACCCCGCAATGGCCATCTGCGCGACCCGATGATCGACCGCTTCGCTGGCAACCTCCATCCGCCGGAGGAGTTCGTCAGCAACGAGGACGCCGGGAGCCCCCGACCGGCTCTCGACGACGATCATCAACTCGACGTGGTTCGCTGCCGATATGACCGTTCGCGGTGAAGCGCGCAGGACGTTGTCGATCCACTCCGCCTCCGGCTCACCGAGCAACAGCGCCATGATCGCCGAAGTGTCGACCACCATCAGCTGGCAATCCCATCGGCGTCATAGCCCAGGATTGCGTCGGCGGCTCGATGGTCGAGCACCGGGAGGCCGCGAAACTCCGCCGCCAGGTCTAACGCGGAGCGGCGGTGGCGCCGCGCCAGCCGTTCAGCGTCGAGCCGCTCCCGCAATGCTGCGGTCACGGCATCGGTGATGGACTCCCCCGTGAGGTCTGCGAGCTCGCGTGCCATCCGGTCCGCTGCCTCACTCTTGATGCTCAGTGCCATTCCATAATTCTACCTTGCGAGGCGCCCTTCCGCCATGATCTCGCTGGGCTCATCGCAGCGCCGGACGCTGAGCTCGTGAGGGTCGTCGACGAGGTTCTTCCGGAGGAGCCGCTCGATTATCTCGAAGAGATGCCAACCGTGTTTGAGATCGCTTAGTCCGCAGCGTTGCTCTCGGCCGGTTGCGACGTGAAGACCCCAGAGATCCCCTCGATCCGAATCTGTCCAATCTCGCCCTCCCGTACTCGTCGCTGCAAGTTCCGGACACCCTTGCGCCACGTGCGCAGCCGATAGGGGATCGTCGGGGTGAACTGCTGTCCCGCCCCTGGCAGATATTCATTCGCGACGGCGATCCACATCTTGCGGCCGCGAGTCAGCGCCCCAGGGCCCGACTCGATCACAGGTCGAACTACGAGGGGGTTTCCGCCTTGCTTTGTCATTCCCCCGAGGGTGCGCGACTCGATGTACCAGTTCACGCGGTTTCGCTCCTTGGCCATGGTCGGAAGTGGCGCAGACTTCTCGGTTCGAGAGCAACTCGTACGTCGACCCTTCACGTCCACGAGCCACATCTTGTGAATTTCCGTCGCAGTGCGTCCCCGGTTCGCTGCGACGATGGTCAGTCCTGCGAGATTCACCGCGCCAGCCCGGACGCGACGGGCGTGAGCGCTTTGGAACAGTGGCGCGCGCAGATCCCCTGCCACAACGAGATGCTCGCCGCTCCGCTTCCAGGTGTACCAGCCCCATCCCCACGATGAGACCAGCGCGACTATCGAGAGGATCAGCGAGAGCATGAACTCCATCATCTCACCGTGACGGCTTGAGCCGTTGGACGATTGGCCAATGGTCAAGACCATGCTGCAGCCGCGCGGCTGTCACCGGGAGACGTGGGCGGAGTCGGCCCTGTCTTGTCGGCGGGCAAGCAGGCAGACGCACTGCCACCGACGGCGGCACTGACGGTGAGGCCGACCGGGACGCGCGCAGCAGGCCACACAGCAGGCCACACAGCAGCAGCGCTCACCGGGCACCGCAAGGTCAGGGGTGCTCGAGGCGGTACTGGGTCACGAGATCCTTTGTTTGCAGCAATTCCTGACGTTGGCTCGAATGCAGGATCGACGGCCAGTTGATGCCGGCCCGCTCGACGACGGAAGCGACCGTCTTCTTTCGGGTTCCTATCGTCGAGCTCGACACCCCGGTGGCGAGGGACAGGTCCTTCTGTGTGGATACCTTCCACCCGAGCGACCGGATCTTCGTGGCCGACATGCGCGCGGTGAGCCGCTTGATGATGAACCACAGAACTGCTGCGGCCAGCGCATCGGGACGCGGTGAGCGTTTGTACACCCGCGGATCGGCTGCGTTGATGTGGGCGAGCACGGTTCGGCCGATCGTTCGGACCTCGGCGTCGAACAGCTCGACGGCCCAACGGTCGAGGTGGACGAGCGAGTCGGCGGTGGCATCGCGAATCTCCGGCGGCACGATCGACCAGTTGAACTCCGCGTCGCCGAGCGGGGCGACATCGAACGTGGCGTACGCCTCGAGGCCGCCGACGAGCTCGATCAGCTTCGCCTCGAGGTCGTCCACCATCGGGGCCATGGACGCGAGACCCTTCTCGTCGACAGTGCGCAGGTTGGGCGGGAAGAAGTCGTCGTCATCGTCATCGTCGTCGTCGAACAGATCGCCGAACAACTCGTCGAACCTGTCGTCGTCGACGTCCTCGAACGGATCGAAGGGGCCGCTGTGGCCCGCTGGAAACCCAGCAGCGAACCGGGCCAGGTCGATCGCGTTGTCCGCTGACGAGCGAGTCGGTCCGCTCGCCCCGCGCAGGAACGACGGCCGATATTGCTCGACGGATTGCAAGGTCATTGCACGGAGATCGGCGGGGATGCCCGTGCGATCGTGGGCAAAGCGAACGAAGGCGGCCAGCACATCCGGCACCCGACGCATCTCGGCCGCCGACAGGCCGAGGACCTTGCGCTGGTACCAGTTGGTGAGCATGATCTCCACCGAAACAGCGCTCCACCGCAGCGGGTCACCGGGCCCGTAGTCGCAGCCGAACCAGACGAGCGGATCGGCCAGCTCACGCATCTGCGGACGCGTCAGCCCCTTCACGTTCGCGAACGACGATGCGGCGAACTCGTCGAGCAGCCGTTCGCGATCCTCCTGCGGCCAGTCCGGCCGCACGTGGCCGACCCCACCGGATGGAAGGTGACTGAGGAGCCACTCGAGCATCGGCCGCACCGTCGGCCATGTATCGGACGTTAACGGCGGAACCGTGTGCTCGCCGCGCTCGATCGCCTCGGTGATCCGGCTGCGAGCGTCAGCCGGCGCAAGGGGCACCACGGAGACGTGTTCGTCGCCGACGCGCCGGTACAGCGCGTTCAAC
>JANOKQ010000090.1:0-4807 GCA_031419375.1 Acidimicrobiaceae bacterium | reverse complement strand
CGACCGTGCCCGCCTCGGCGCGCTCGCCGAGGAGTCGCGCCGCGCGGGCAACGTGCTGGTCGGGTTGATCGCCGCGTTCTTGCTCGCCGCCCTCGTCGAAGGGTTCGTCACCGGTCGGCCATGGCCGACCGCGGTGCGGGTGGGCATCGGCGTTGTGGTGTTCCTCGCGTTCTGGGGGTGGACGATCCTGTACGGCGTTGCGCGACGAGATCGTCCGTCTGCACCGGCCGGGCCTGGCGTCAGAGCCGCCCGGATGCCTTGAGCTCGAGGTAGGTGTCGACGAGGCGCACCGCGAGGTGCCCGGGTTCGGCGTCGATCACCAGCGCTCCCGCCGAACGCAACCGGGCGGCGACCCGCTCGCGGGCATCGATCGCGGCGACAGCGGCCGCCTGGCGATACGCATCGCTGGCCCACTCGGGCCCGGCCCCATCCCCCGTCCCGCCCGGCTGCCGAGCCCAGGCGGCGATCACCGGATCACGAACGCTGGCTACCACCACCACGTGGCGGCGCACCAGAACCGCCAGCGCCGGACGCACGGTCTGCTCCACGGTGGCCTCCGTCAGATCGGTGAACACCACATACAGCGACCGCCTCCGAAAGCGGGCCGCAGCAGCGGAGAACGCCGCCAGATAGGCGCTCTCGCCGAGATCGGGTTCCAACAGATACATCGCTTCGGAGAGCCGGCCGAGATGGTTGCGCGCATTGGTCGCAGGGACGATTGCGCGCACCTGCCGATCGAACGCGACCATCCCGATCCGGTCCCCCATGAACGCCGCCGCATCGGCGAGCCCGAGGGCTGCATCCATCGCGTGCTCCACCCGCGGGACCCCGTTGACGGTGCCCGCCATCACCCTGCCGTTGTCGAGCAGCATCACGACGGTCTGGTTTCGTTCCGTACGGAACTGCTTCACGATCGGACGTTGCAGACGTGCCGTGCTCGCCCAATCGATCCGCCGGAACTCGTCGCCCTCGCGGTAATCGCGCAGTTGATCGAACTCGGTTCCGCCGCCGGAAACCCGAACGGCACGCACGCCCACGTCGGGAACACGCGGAATACGCAACCGGCGCCGGACTGCATCGCGACTGGTATATGCGGGCATCACCTTGATCGCCCCGGGCACACTGCGACTGGCCTGGCGGGCGACGAGCCCGAGCGGCCCGGTCACTCGCACGGTCACACGTTCGAGTGGAAACCTGCCACGCCGCTGCGGATGCAAGCGGGCGGTGATGCGCCGGCGCGTGCCCCCTTCGACCACGGTTCGGAACGTACGCCGGGTGGCGCCGAGGCTCGGCCACAGCGCATCGGAAATCGTGGCCCGAACGGTTCGATCGGTCGGGTTGTCGATCAACCATGCCACCTCGGCCGAACCGGTAGTGGTGTCGCCCAAGCGAACCGTCTCGGCGAGTTCGCGCTCCACATGCAGCACGGCCGGCGAACTGGCCAGGACCGCATCGACCACCACTGCGCCGACCAACACCGCGTTCACCACCGCGAACGCCCACCAACTGCGTCCGGGCCACGCCAACAGCGCGCCGGCCGCGGCCGCGCTCACTGCGGCAGCACGCGTGGTGGGAATCAGCATCGATCACCGCACGCGAACCTGCACGCCGGTGCCAGCGGGGCACTCACCGCGGCGTGGGGACCGTCGCAAGCAGGCCGTCGAGCACGTCGTCGGCACGGGTCCCTTCGATCTCCAGTTCCGGACGCACGATCACCCGGTGACGCAAGCAGGGTTTGGCGACCGCCTTGACCTCGTCCGGGGTGACGAACTGGCGCCCGCTCAGCCACGCCCACGACTTTGCCGCGCGCAGCAACCACGTGGTGCCGCGGGGCGACACGCCAAGTTGCAACGACGGCGACTCCCGGGTCGCCCGGCACAGCGCAACCACGTACTGCTGCACCACCGGATCAACCCGGATCGCCGCGATCTCGGCGCGGGCACGGATCAAGTCTGCGGCCGTGGCCACAGCGCGCACGCCAGAGGCGCGCACGTCGTGCGGGTTCATCCCCTGATCGTGACGGGCGACCATGGCGACCTCTTCCTCGGCACTCGGATAGTTCATCTGCAACTTGAACAGGAACCGGTCGAGCTGTGCTTCAGGGAGCGGGTAGGTGCCCTCGTACTCGATCGGGTTCTGGGTGGCAATCACCAGGAAGGGATCGGGGAGCGGGCGGGTGATCGAGTCGAACGTGACCTGACGTTCCTCCATCGCCTCCAACAGCGCAGCCTGGGTCTTGGGTGGGGTGCGGTTGATCTCGTCGGCGAGCAACAAGTTGGTGAAGACCGGACCCTCCCGGAACCGAAATGCGGCTGCCGCACCTGGGGCCTGCTCGAACACCGTCTGGCCGATCACGTCCGACGGCATCAGATCGGGCGTGAACTGGATACGGGTGAACTGCATGTCGAACGCCGCTGCGAGCGACTTGGCCAGCAACGTTTTGGCCACGCCGGGCACGCCCTCCAACAACACGTGGCCGTTCGCCAGCAGCGACGCCATCACTCCCGACAACACGCCCTGCTGGCCGACCACCACCTTGCCCACCTCATCGCGGACCGCAAGCACTGCGGCTCGCGCCGACAGCAGATGCCGGGCCTGCCCGGCATCTGCTGTCGAGCTTGCAGGGCTCGCGAACGCGGCACCGGCGGGGACCCGGCCTGCGGGAGCGGGCTCGGGGGACTGATCGGTCATCGATGGTTTCCTTGGTCGTGAGGTCGCGCCTGAGGTTGGGCGTCGAGTTTGGCGCGAAGCACGGCAATCCGGCGGGACAGCTCGAGCAATGAAGCATTGTCATGCACCTCGGTGGTCAACACCGCGATGACGGCCTGCGGATCGATCGCCAACGTCGCGGACCCGGACGCAGCTGCCGTCGCGACGGCATCGATGGCGGCGCCGCGCGGAAGTGCCAACCGTTCGCACAACTCTCGGTGCAGGTCGCCGCGGAGCACCCGTCCGGCCCGAGCGGCGTGGCCGGCGCGTTGCATCACGGTGGCACGAGCGCTCACCGCCTCGCTGCCGGCGATCTCGACCGCCACCGGCTCGGTCGCCACCTTGCCGGCACGGATTCCGCGCGCAGCGGCCAGGACCACGAACGCAAGTGCGAGCTGCGTCAACGCCATCCACACGCCGGGGCGCACGAGATCACGCAGGGTTTCTTCGCCCGAGCCGAGATCAGCGGGGGTCGCCGCGGCACGATCACCGATGACAACCGTGACCGAACGGGAACCGTTCGCCGCGGCCTGGTCCGTGGTGGGTGCCAGCAGCGCCACCCCGAGTCCGCTGTTGTCGGCGTAGCGGATGAACGCATTGGTCAAGACCTTGTTGTCGCCCAGACCGACGACGGTTCCTGCGCCGAGCGATCGCAGGATGACGAACGCGTGCGCCGGATCGCTGCCACTGGCCCCCCGGACGAAGCACGACACGTCGTCGGGGCCGACCGGGAACAACACGCCGTCAGGCACGAACACGCCGCGCAGCCGGGCCAGCGCCGGGATCGTGCAGTCGCCTCGCGACACGTTCGCCTCCGCTGCTGCGGCACCGTCGCCGATGCCGGCGCCGCCAGGTTCGGCCCCCGTCACCACGATTGCCCCAACGCCCGACCCATCGTCGTCGCTTGTGGCGCCGTGCAGGGTGCTGCGCGGATCGGCCACCACGGCAACTCCGCCCGCTTCGACGAACTCCACGATGTCGGCCCGCTGCTGGACGCCAAGTTGATCTGCGACGATCAGCACACGCGTGGCCGTGCCGGGCCGCGGCACTGCCTTGCCGACATCGACGATCACGCCCTGCGATTCCAGCAGGAGCACCAATGCCCGTGTGCCGTCCGGGCGGCCCGAGCGCGGGTCGAACGCTCCTGGTTCGGGACGAGCGCGCACGAGCAGCAACATCCCGATGGCGACCGCCAGCACCAACAGCGCGGTGACCGCGATCCGCCCGCCGCCACCTTCGCCGTCGCCGCTCGCCGTGCGGTTCACTCGACCCGCCCGTCCTGGCGCGCCGTGCGCGCTGTCGCCGTGCGTGATGCCGCCGATGCCGCGATCACTTCGTGCTCCAGCACCTCCATCGCCTGCACGTCGGCGTCGTCGACGACCGCGTCGCCGAACCAGGCATCGTCGAACAGATCCGCCGCACGACGAAAGGGGGCTGCTGCGGCGACCGTTGCGCCCATCTGGCCACGCTCCTCGCCGGTCGTTCGGCCGGGGATCTCGTCGATCACACCGGCTCGCGCCAGGTCGCCGACGAGCGCTCGGTACCTGCAGCGGAGCGCGTCGCGGTACCGCCCTGCTCGCCGATGCTCGTCGGCTTCGGCCCGCCACTCGCGCGGGTGGCGGCGAGGGTCGATCGAACGGACCGGGCCGAGCTCGCGTTCGGTGTCGTCGCCACCTTCGATCGCGGCCCTCCGTCGTCGACGCGGACGCCGCGGCGAGTGCGACATCAGGACGCGCACGATGAGGTACACCAAACCCACTGCCAGCGCGACTATTGCGACGAGGAGCAAGGCGCGGAACACCACGTCGAGCCATCCGAGGTTGGGCGGCCGGCGCGGGGTCGAACTCGGCGGGGCGCACACCAGATCGGGCGAGAGCAGCCGACAGGCGTTCTCGCGGATCTGATCCGGGTCGTGGTCGACCGGCCCGAACGGATCATCAGGCGCTTCACCCACGACCACCCTCACGTTCCAGTTCACGTTCACCGGTCAAACGCCGCGTCGGCTTCGAGCACCAGGTCGATACCTTCGCGGTCCATCCGCCACTGCAGGTAGCACTGCGCCGTCGCCAGCCCGACGAGAGGCACCGTGATCAGCTGC
>JANOKQ010000089.1:0-5618 GCA_031419375.1 Acidimicrobiaceae bacterium | reverse complement strand
TGGCCGACGGCGCCGAGCTCCGCGTGCACCCCACCGGAAAGGCCCAGCTACGCATCTCGGTGCAAACCCAGGGGCAGGGCCACGAGACCACGTTCGCCCAGATCGTCGCCCACGAGTTGGGCATCCCGCCGGAGGACATCGAGGTGATCCACGGCGACACCGACAACACCCCGTTCGGCCTCGGTACATATGGTTCGCGCTCCACCCCGGTATCGGGTGCGGCCGCTGCTGTGGTGGCCAGGAAGGTTCGTGACCGCGCCAAGATCGTGGCTGCGGCAGCGCTCGAATGCTCGATCGACGACCTCGAGTGGGAGCTCGGCCGCTGGCAGGTGAAAGGCGACCCCGAGCAGGGCAAGACCATCCAGGAGATCGCCCTGCTCGCGCACTCGACGCTCGAGCTGCCCGAAGGCGTGGAGGGTCACCTCGACGCGACCACGGTGTATAACCCGCCCAATCTCACCTACCCGTTCGGTGCGTACATCTGTGTGGTCGATGTCGATGCCGGGACTGGACAGGTCAAGGTGCGCCGGTTCATCGCCGTCGACGACTGCGGGCCGCGGATCAACCCGATGATCGTCGAAGGCCAGGTGCACGGCGGCCTCGTCGATGGCATCGGCATGGCGCTGATGCAGGTGATCGCGTTCGACGACGAGGGCAACTGCCTCGGCGGTTCGTTCATGGACTACCTGTTGCCGACGGCGATGGAGGTGCCGACGTTCGAACTGGGTGAAACCTGTACCCCGTCGCCGCACCATCCCCTCGGCTGCAAAGGCGTCGGCGAGTCGGCCACCGTTGGTTCGCCGCCGGCCGTGGTGAACGCCGTGGTCGATGCACTCAAGCCGTTCGGTGTCCGTCATGCCGACATGCCGCTCACCCCGGCGCAGGTGTGGCGCACCATTGCCGGCCGTCCGATGCGCACCGACCTCGCCCTCGAATAGCCGGGCAACGACTAGACAGGGCCAAGGAGAACATCGACGTGAGCCAGCGGAACATGAGGAGCCGGGACGGGAGCCATCGGGACGGGAGCCATCGGGACGGGAGGGCGAACCCATGAGCCGACCGGAGATCGCCGCGCGCGCCATCGAGTTGCGGGCCCAGCGGGTGGCGTTCGTGCATGCCCGGGTGGTGCTGGCGGAGCGTCCGACCAGCGCCAAACCCGGCGACGAGGCGATCGTGCATCCCGACGGCACGATCGAAGGCTTCGTCGGTGGCGACTGTGCCGAGGCGACGGTTCGTGCGCAGGCGCTGACCCTGCTGGATTCGGGCGAGTCTCGGCTGCTGCGGATCACCCCGACGCCGGAGCCACGGGCCCCCGACGCCGAGGCTGACACTCGCGCCGGCGCCGGAGCCGGCGGCGAACACGTTGGTCGCTTGGTCGTGCACAACCCGTGTCTGTCGGGCGGGACACTCGAGATCTTCCTCGCTCCGGAGGTTCCGGTTCCGTATGTGGCCGTGGTTGGCGATACCCCCGTCGCCAAGGCGCTCATTGCGCTCGGCGGACCCCTCGGCTACGACGTGCGTACCTTCACCGGCGCGCTGCCGGCCGACACATCGGCAGTCATCGTCGCATCACATGGACGCGACGAGACGGGGGCGTTGGTGGTGGCGTTGCGCGCCGGCGTTGCCTATGTGGGCTTGGTCGCCAGCCGCCGCCGCGGCGAGGCGGTGGTCGCTTCGCTCGACGTGTGCGCGTCGATGTCGTCACGCGTGATCACCCCCGCCGGACTCGACATCGGGGCGCGGACCCCTGAGGAGATCGCGCTGTCGATCCTGGCCGACATCGTTGCCCGACGCCCGCAACCCACCGGTCGCCAGATCGGTGCAACCAGCGAAGCTGGCACTGCCGGCCAGAACCCCTCGATCACCGCCGTCGATCCGGTGTGTGGCATGTCGGTCGCCACCGTCGAAACATCGCTGCACCTCGATCACGGCGACGTGCGCTACTGGTTCTGCGGCAGCGGGTGCCTGCGGGCGTTCGCCTCGTCCCCCACGGAGTACATCGCTCGATGAGCGACGTGGCCGTGTTGGTCCCGACCGTCGAACGCCTGCGCGAGCTGCTGCACGAACAGGCCTACCTGACCGACCTCGGGTTGGCGACGGCGATGTTCTGCGCGGCGCGTCTGCCGCAACCGCTGCTGCTCGAAGGTGAAGCCGGTGTCGGCAAAACCGAGGCCGCCAAGGCGCTGGCCGCGGTACTCGACACACCGCTGGTGCGGTTGCAGTGCTTTGAGGGGATCGACGCCGGCGAGGCGTTGTACGAGTGGAACTACCCGCGCCAGCTCCTCGGAATCCGCCTCGCCGAGCAGCGCGGCCACGACCTGGCGGCCGAAGAGCTGTTCACCGACGACTACCTCCTCGACCGTCCGCTGCTGCGCGCGATCCGCCACCCCGGTCCACGCCCGGTGGTGCTGCTGGTCGACGAGATCGACCGTGCCGACGACGAGTTCGAGGCGTTCCTGCTGGAGTTGCTGGCCGAATCGACCGTGACGATCCCCGAGCTGGGAACGCTCCATGCGGTTCATCCGCCGATCGTGGTGCTCACCTCCAACCGCACCCGCGATCTTCATGATGCGCTCAAGCGCCGGTGCCTGTATCACTGGATCGACTACCCCGACCTGGCCCGTTCGGTCGAAATCGTGCGCAGCCGGGTGCCGTCGTCGAGCAGGTCCCTCGCCGAGCAGGTGGCGGCTGCGGTGACGCGACTTCGTTCGCTCGACGTGCAGAAGCCGCCCGGCATTGCCGAGGCGATCGGGTGGGTTGCCGCGCTCGACATCTTGGGCATCGATCGCCTTGATGCGGCAACGGCGGAACGAACGCTCGGTTCGGTACTGAAGTACCGCGACGATCTCGCCGTTGCGGCCGACCGGGGCCTGGCCTGGATCGCGCACGGATGATCACCTGCCACACGCGATGAGTGGCCCGGCAGTGGTGGATGTAGCGCTCGTCGCGGCAACCTTCGGTGACGTGTTGCACCGGGCTGGCATCGCCACCACGCCGGAACGCAGCGGACGTTTCGCCGAGATCGTGGCACTAGTCGCCCCGGCGACCACGACCGAGCTGTACTGGACCGCCCGCATCGCGTTCGTCATCGACCGGCGCGACATCGAGGTGTTCGACCGGGTGTTCGCCGAGGTGTTCCGCGGCATGGTCGACGTCGTTGATGCGATGCGTAACCCGAACGTCGATGGCCCGTCGGTGACAAGCTCCGGGCAGACAGCGCCGCCCGCGCCGACGGCACCGCCAACCGGAAACGCCGACGCTCGACGCGAGGACGGCATCTCGGTCCCCGCCGCAGACGGAGACGACCGCGATGACGACCGCGATAACGACCGCGATGACGACGGCGCGCAACTCGTGGCCGCGGCCGCAGATCTCGAGCGGTTGTCGAGCACCCCGTTCGCGGCCTGTACTCCCGACGAACTGACCCGTCTCGGGCGGCTGATCGCCGAGCTCGAGGTGGTGCCTCCGCAACGACCAGGCCGCCGGTCGCGTCGTCACCGCCATGACGGTCCAATGCACTGGCGGTCGACGTTGCGGCGCGCCCGGCGCAGCGGAGGCGACCCCGTTCGCCACCTTCATCGGCGCCGCGTCGACCGGCCCCGGCGGATCGTGCTCATCGCCGACGTATCAGGTTCGATGGAGGCCTACGGTCGGGCCTACCTGTACCTGATGCACGCTGCGGTCCGCGCGCTACGCGCCGAAGCGTTCGTGTTTGCCACCCGCCTCACCCGGCTCACCCGCCAGCTTGCGTTGCATGATCCAGCGCTGGCGTTGGCCAACGCGAAGGCGGCCGCACCCGACTGGTCGGGCGGCACCAGGATTGGCGAGGCGCTGCGCGAGTTCAACGACGGCTGGGGTCGTCGCGGTGTTGCCCGTGGTGCGGTGGTGGTGATCGTGTCGGATGGCTGGGAGCCGGGGGATGTCGGTTTGCTCCAGCGTGAGATCGAACGGCTGTCGCTGTTGGCCCACCGGATCATCTGGGTCAACCCCCGCCGCCAGAGCGCCCAGTTCCGCCCGCTGACCGGTGGCATGGCCGCGGTGTTGCCGTTCGTCGACGCATTCGTGAGCGGACACTCGCTCGCCGACATGGAGGAGGTCCTCGCGGCCATCTCCGGCACCGCTCGGCGACGCGGCAGGCTCAGGCGACGAGGGTGAAGTTCTTCTGCACGCTTTGCGGTCCTGCCGGTGTCGTCGCGTCGACCTGCAGGGTCCACACCCCGGCGACATCGAGCGGGATGCCGATCGCCAACGGGAGTTCGGCAGCACCGATATCGGCACCGGTCAGTTCGGCCGGGATCGTCAACACCACACCCGCAGCCATGGTCCCCGCCGGAGCGATAAACGTGAGCACCAGCGCACTGACGCCCGTGGCGGGCGCATCGATGTCGACTCGCACTCCGTTGCGTCCGACGTCTCCGGTCAGTTGCACGGTCAGATCGAGGTCGGCCACCGTCACCTGTGCCTCGATGTCATACACAGGCCCGTCCGCCACGGTGACGCCGCCCGGCTGCATCGACAGCAGCCATGCGGTGAGCACCAGCACGACGATCCCACCGACCGCCTCGAGTCCCGTGGCGCGCTGAAGCCGTGACGCGAGTGGCGATGTCATCGAGTCGATCTTGCGCAGCCGTTGACGCACGAACTGGCGGGTCGCCAGCCCGACGAACACCATCGCACCGACGACGAGCGCTTTGAGGAGCAGCGTCCGACCATGGCTGGTTTCGAACAGGGTGCCGCCATCGAGCCGCCAGGTCTGGATCGCCCCGGTCGCCACAGTCACCAGCAGAGCCGGCGTGGAGATCCGGCTGAAACCGCGCACGGCGTGGACGAGGTCGTCCTCGCCGGGTCCGGCTAGCACCACCCGGGTCAGCAACACCACCCCGCCAAGCCACACCGCCATCGCGACCGCGTGGCCGACGCCGGCAACAACGCCGAGGAGCGGGATGTCGCCGCCGGTCCGGCTCAACCCGAACGTTGCCACGGCGAGCACGGGCAGGGCCAGCGCCGGTAGTTGCGTGTTCTGATCGACCACCCGCTCGGGGCGGATCACCACCCACACGCACGCTGCGGCGAACGCCACGCGGGCCAGCGCGGCGGTGCCCGGTGTGGTGTCGGTGAGGTCGAACCAACTGCTCGGGCTGATCGACGATCCGACCGATTCGCCGGTGACCTGGGCGCGCAACAAGATGACCGACAGCACCGAACCGACCATGCCCACCGCCCACGCCGAACGCAGGAAGCGCACGGTGAGGATGTACTCCACACCTTCCGGCCATGCGGTGACGATCAACACCAACGATCCGAGCAGCACCGCTAAGCCGAGCATGGCCAGCACGCGGGCGAGTCCGAGCGGCCCGCCCACGTTGGTGCCGGCTGACTCGCTACCGGCGGTGTCCGACGCCGCCGGAGCGGTCGCGGTGATGGGCGTCGCGCTGGCCACCGTTGTGACCGTGGATGGCGCGGGACCGACGGTTGGGGCCACCGCGGCGGTGTCGGCAGCGATGGTGAATGTCACCGAGAAGTTGCCGTTGGGTGTGCTGTCGGCGGCGCTGATCGTCAGCACCACGGTGCAGGTGCCTGCGGGCATCGGGTTGGTGATCGGGACCGACACGGTGAGG
>JANOKQ010000088.1:0-3251 GCA_031419375.1 Acidimicrobiaceae bacterium | reverse complement strand
TGATCGACGGCCCGGCACTGCTGTCTCAAGCGCTCGACAGCCTCTCTGCCACCTACCACTTCGACACCAACGTCACCGTCGACGGAGCAGAGGTGCTCGTCGCCGCCGGCGACCGTGTCGGCGACGGCACTCGGCTCTCGGTCTGGGCCAGCGGCGGAAGCGTGGCCTACGTCATCACTCCTGTCGGCAGCTGGGTTTTCCCCGAGGGCGGCGAATGGGAAGCACTCGACACGGCACCGAGCACGACCGACCCGATCGGCGCGCTGCGCACACCCACCTCCGTCACCGCACTCAGCAGCGATGGCACCGTCACCACGCTGTCCGTGACGGTGCCGACGACCTCGCTCGGCATCCCGGGATCAGGTGATGCCATCGTGACGGTGGTGGTCAATGGCGGCACAGTCACCGAAATCACCTATGCCACCACCGTGGATGGACGTGCGGCTGCGGTACGGTCGGTGCTCGGTCCTGTGGCCGACGCCAACGTGGTGGTCCCACCGATCTGACGACCCTGCCGGTTACCCTCGGTCACGTGAGCACCGCCTGGGCCCTCGACTCGCGGGTCGTGATCGTGGCCGGAAAGGGTGGCGTCGGGTCGAGCACCGTCGCGGCGGCACTGTCGATCAGGGCCGCCCGCGATGGAGCAAGCGTGCTGCTCGTCGCCGTCGATGGCAAGCCGGGGCTCGGTCCGCTCCTGGGTGGTCGCCCGCTCGATGCCAACGAGCAGGTGCTGCGCTCCTTCGCCAACGCGGGGGCTATCCGCGGGCGCACGATTCCTCCCGCTCAAGCATTTCGCGACTATCTCGATCTGCGCGGCGTCGGGGGCCTCCTCCGCCGCGCCGCGTCCGCGGCCTCGCTCGACCTCGTCGCCGCCGCCACCCCAGGCCTCGAGCACCTGTTGGTGCTGGGCAAGATCAAAGAACTCGAGCGAACAGGCGCGGCCGATCTGATCGTCGTCGACGCTCCTCCGGCTGGCCATGCCGCACCGTTCCTTCGTTCGGCAAGTGGCCTGCGCACCGCTGTCGCCAGCGGACCCGTGCGCGATCAGGCCGACGAGGTCGCGGCGATGCTGGCGGACCCCGCGCGCACCAAGGTCGTGCTGGTAACGCTGGCCGAGGAGACACCGGTCAACGAGGTCATCGAGCTCGCCAGCGACGTCGAGGAAGACCTTGGTATTGCCCTCGGCCCGATCGTGATCAACGCCTGCTGGCCCGAACGGGCCGGCCTGTGGGTGCCGGTTGCAACGGCTGCACGGGCCAGCGATATCGCGGTCTCAGCCGTCGACCGGCGAACACTCGTCGCCTCGAATCGGTTCGGGGCCGCCCGATTGGAGGTGCAACGAGAGCAGATCACCCGGCTTTCCGCGGCGACGTCGATCGCCACTGTCACGCTGCCGCGCATCCCCGCACCGCGGCTCGACGCCGACCATCTCGAGACCCTCGCAGCCGCCCTGGCGGTCGAGCCGTCTCGTCCGGCCCACGCGCGATGAGCCCTCCTGCCAACACGGCCAACACAGCCGACACGGCCGACACAGCGCTGGCCGAGATGATCGCCGGCGTCGACCTACTGGTCACCTGCGGGCCCGGCGGGGTCGGCAAGACAACAACGGCAGCAGCGCTCGGGCTGGCTGCGGCTCGGCTCGGTCGTCGGGTTGTCGTCGTCACCATCGATCCGGCACGCCGGCTCGCCGATGCACTCGGGATCAAAGCCGATTCCGACGAACCCCATCGTGTCGTCGGAGCGACGACCGGAGCCCCGAAGCGTGGCGGATCGTTCTCGGCCCTCATGCTCGATGCCGAGCGAACCTTCGACCGTCTCGTCATCGAACGTGCCGGTGACCGCGCCGAAACGGTGCTGGCCAACCCGATCTACCGGGGCATCGCCGGGTCGCTCGGCGGCGCGCAGGAGTACATGGCGATCGAGCGTCTCCACGAGCTCGCCACCGGCGGGGAATACGACCTCGTCATCGTCGACACCCCGCCCTCGCGTCACGCCATCGACGTGTTGGAGGCACCCGAGCGGTTGGTGCGCTTCCTCAGCCATCCGGTGTACCGCGCCCTCACCCTGCCGACCCGTTCGTTCGCCAAGGTCACCAACGCCGCCACCACGGCGTTCTTGTGGACCGTGAAGCGGCTCGCTGGGCCGAGCATCGTCGAAGACACCGTGGAGTTCCTCCGCTCCATCTCCGGTATGGAGGCCGGCTTGCGCGAACGAGCCGGCGAGGTGAACGAGTTACTGCACTCGGATCGCACTGCGTTCGTGCTCGTATCAAGCCCGCGCGCCGAGGCCATCGACGAAGCGAGCTTCATGGCGAGCGCTTTAGCCACCGGCGGCTTCGCCCTCGGGGCCGTCGTGGTCAACCTCGTCCACCCACTCCCCGACCCCCTCACCCTCTGCGAAGAACTCGGCGAGGACATCAACGCTGTCAGCGGGGACCTGGGGGAGCAACTCGCCTACCATCGCGAGTTGCGCTCGCTCGCCCTCGCCGAACGAACCGAGATCGAAACGCTGACCGCTGTCGCCGGCAACGCCGTGATCATCGAGATCCCGCTCCTCGATCATGATGTCCACGACATCGCCGCATTGCGCGAGGTGGGGGAGCGACTCGGCCTCGGCATGGCCGGCTGACCAGTTACCGGTCAGCGGGCGGGGCGAAGTCCGGCGATTCGGTTCTGGTGCGCTTCAGTTCCCAGAACGCATCCGTGCTCGCGGTGAGCATCAGACCGTCCCACAGCCGCAATCCCACATCGAGTGTGAGCCGACGACTGATCACCGGGCCGAAGAATCCCACCCGTCGACCATCGAGGTTGTCGAAGCCCAACAGCGGGGTGCCCACGTCGGTCCCGGTCAGGGCCAGCCCCTCATCCATTGCCGTTTGATCGCCGGGTCCCACGAGTCGTCGTCGAACGCCGCGCCATGAGATCCGTCGAGACCAGCTTCCGCCAGCGCCACCGACGCCCCGACCATGTCCTCGCTGTCATGGATGTACTCGCCGTACACCGTGTACAGCGCTCCGGCCGCATCGTTGCCCTCGGCACCGCGCACCGATTCCATCACCCGCAGGAGCCCGTTCGAGTGGACGACCCGGTCGTAGAACGGTGAGTCCGGTTGGGTGTTGTTCTTCACCAGCAAGCTGATCGGGCGCCAGGTGACGTCGATCTCACGATGCGGTGCTACGTCGACGACCCACCTGGACGTCAGCCAGCACCACGGTCAAGCTGGGTCAAGCTGGGTCAAGCTGGGTCAAGCTG
>JANOKQ010000087.1:0-5299 GCA_031419375.1 Acidimicrobiaceae bacterium | reverse complement strand
GCCGCAGTGCCGATCGAGGCAGTCGGTCGACCGCTTCCGGCGACGGGTTGGGGCACGGAAGCCTTGCGGTCGTTGGACCGCTTTCACGCGGTGGTCCTCGGACCGGGCCTCGGCCGCAAAGAAGACACAGCGGCCAGCGCGCGTTCGGTGGCGATCGCGGCCCCGCTCCCGGTGGTGATCGACGGCGACGGATTGTTTGCGCTGGCATGGAACGCCGACGGCGCGGCGGCGCTGCTGCGCCAGCGCAGCGCCCCGACGGTGCTCACCCCGCACGACGGCGAATATCAGTTGCTCACGGGTGCGCCGCCGCCACCGGATCGCATCGCCGCGGCGCGCCGGTTGGCCGCGCACACCGATTGCGTGGTGGTACTCAAGGGCCCGACGACCGTGGTCGCCGGCCCCGACCGTGAGGTGTTGGTGGTGAACTCCGGTGACGAACGACTGGCCACTGCAGGCACGGGTGACGTGCTCGCCGGGATGATCGGTGCATTGCTCGCGATGCGTCTCGATCCGCTCGTTGCCGCGGCGGTTGCTGTATGGGTGCATGGCCGGGCGGGGACACTGGGCCCCGCGGTGGGACTGATTGCCAGCGACCTACCCGAGTTGATCCCTATCGTCCTGGCCGATCTCGCCGACGCTGGTTGAGCCGTGACGGATCGATCTGCGTCTGGTCAGCCAGCGTCTGGCCGATGGGCGTGGGCGGACGTTGATCTGGCAGCGGTGCGGCACAACATCGAGGTGATCCGCGGTGTGGCGGCACCGGCGGTGGTGTGGGCGGTGGTGAAAGCTGACGGGTACGGGCACGGGGCCAACGAGGTGGCGCTGGCCGCGCTCGATGCGGGTGCGGCAGGGCTGTGCGTCGCGCTTGTCGACGAGGGCGTGGCGCTGCGCCGGCACGGTGTTGGGGCCCCGATCCTCGTGCTGAGCGAGCAACCGCCGGACCAGTTGCGCAGCATGATCGAGCACGACCTGATCTCCACGGTGTATAGCGCCACACAGATCGACGCCCTGTGCGCTGCCGGTGCGCGGCATCATCGCGTGCACCTGAAAGTGGACACCGGAATGCACCGGGTCGGTTGCGACCCTGCGGATGCAGTGTCGTTGGCCGCACGGATCGAGAGTTCTGCCGGTGTTGAACTGGCCGGATTGTGCACTCACCTCGCCGTGGCCGACGAGCCGGATGATCCGTTCACCGCTACTCAACTCGATCGTTTCGACACGGTGCTGGACGGCCTTGTCGCGGCGGGCATCGACCCTGGCCTGGTGCATGCCGCCAACTCCGCCGGCGCACTCGCCCATCCCGTTGCTCGGCGGATGATGGTGCGGATCGGGATCGCCGCGTACGGCGTCGCTCCCGGCCCAGGTGTCGCCGGGCTCACCGCCGCGCTGCGGCCGGCCATGTCGCTGCGGGCCCGCGTGTCGTTCGTTCGCCGCGTCGTTCGCGGCGAACGACTGTCGTACGGCCGGCGGTACATCTTCGATCGTGACAGCACAATCGCCACCGTCCCGATCGGCTACGCCGACGGCGTGCCTCGACGCTTGTTCGAAACTGGCGGCGAGGTGCTCATCGGAGGCCGCCGCCGACCGATTGCGGGGGTGGTCACGATGGACCAGATGATGATCGACATGGGCGACGACCACGTCGACATCGGTGACGATGTGGTGTTGATCGGTCGACAGGGTGATGCGGAGATCACGGCTACCGACTGGGCCGAGCGGCTCGGAACGATCGGCTATGAGGTGGTCTGCGGGATCGGCACGCGCATCGAGCGTCGCTACCAATGACCGTCACCAGGCAGGCCATCGTCGGACGACGGCTGCTCACTCTCGTAGACTCGCGCACTTGATGCTGCGTCTCCGCTCGAACTCACCGGATGCAACACGTGATATCGCCGCTGTCGTGGCCCGCCTGGCCCGGTCCGGCGACGTGGTGGTGCTCGCCGGCGAGATGGGGGCTGGCAAGACGGCATTCGCGCAAGGTTTCGGGGTCGCGCTCGGGGTGACCGAGCCAATCACGTCGCCAACGTTCAACCTGGTTCACAGTCATTCTGCAGGCAAGCTCATGTTGCACCATGCCGACGTCTACCGGCTGGGGACCAATCACGAGGTAGCTGACCTCGCCTTCGCCGAGCTTGCCGAGGCCGACGGTGTGTTGCTGGTGGAGTGGGGCGACGTCATTGCCGCGTCACTCGGCGAGCACCTCATCGTGCACCTGCGAATGCCCGAGACCGGTGACACGAGCGCGGCTACCAGCGACACCAGCGACACCGGTGACGAGGCCGCCGAGATGACGCGGGTGATCGAGATCAGCCCGATCGGGCGAGTGTGGGCAACGCGCTGGGAGCATCTGACGAGCGGTCTGGAGCATTTCGCATGTTGATCCTCGGCATCGAGACGGCCACGGAACAGGTCAGTGTGGCGATTGGCGGGCACGAGGGTGTGCTCGGCATGTTCGAGGTGTGTCGTGGTCGGCGACACGCGGAGACACTGGTACCGGCGGTCGAGTTCGTCTGCCGCCAGGCCGACATCGAACTCGCCGAGATCAGCGTCATTGCGGTTGATGTCGGGCCTGGGCTGTTCACCGGGATGCGCGTGGGGTTGGCCGCGGCCAAGGCGTTCGCCCAATCGTTGCGGGTTCCGATGATGGCGATGAGCTCGCTCGATCTCCTTGCGTTCCCGCTTCGGTACAGCGTGCGCACGATCGCCGCCGTGATCGATGCACGCAAGGGAGAGTTGTTCTTCGCGTTCTACCGTCCCGTGCAGGGCGGCGTGCAACGCGTCAGCGAACCGCGCTGTGGGCGGGTTGCCGACTTGACCGCCGATGTGATGGCACGCGGCGATGACGTGCTCTTCGTCGGGGATGGCGCGCTCCGCTATCGCGACGAGATCGGCGCCGATGTGCGTGGCGACTTCGCCGAACAGTTCCTGTCTCGGCCCTCGGCCGGCACCTTGGTGCAGCTCTGCCATCCCAAGGCGTTGCGCGAGGAGTGGGTCAATCCGTGGGAGATCCAGCCGATGTATCTCCGTCTCCCCGACGCCCAGATCAACTGGGCCACCCGCGCCGGCGTTGATCCCGCCGGCGAACCGCCGGGGGCCGCATCGTGAGCGTGCTCTCGCGTCTGCTGCGCCGCTCGGAGGGCGCCGCCGGGTTGGTGATCGAACCCCTGAGGCGGCGCGATCTGCCGGCGATCCAGTCGATCGAACAGGTTTCGTACCCGAAGCCGTGGTCGACGAGCGTGTTCGTCAGTGAGATCGAGATGGCCCGCCGCGGCGAACGCCACTACCTGGTCGCCCACCTCGGCAACGAACTTGTCGGGTACGCCGGGCTGATGTTCGTCGTTGGTGACGCACACGTCACCAACAACGCCTGCGCGCCAGCCCATCACCGCACCGGTGTCGCCACCAGGTTGCTGGCCGAGTTGGCCTGGGAGGCGATCGAGCGCGAGTGCGGAGCGCTGACGCTCGAGGTGCGCGCCAGCAACGTTGGAGCCCAGGCGCTGTATCGCAGCTTCGGGTTTGGGCCCGTCGGGGTGCGCAAGCGCTACTACGAAAACGTGGAGGATGCGATCGTGATGTGGTGCCACGACATTGCCGATCCGCCGTATCGCCAGCGGCTCGAATCGCTGTGCCCGGAGGCTGCCCGTGGGTGACCCCCCCAACGCTCGCCAGCCCGCCTACGCGGTGGACGAACGCACGCTCATCCTGGGTATCGAGACCAGCTGCGACGAGACCGCCGCGGCGTTGGTGATGGGCGGTACCGACGTCGCCTCCAGCGTGGTCAGTTCGCAGGTCGATCTGCACGCTCAGTACGGCGGCGTGGTCCCCGAGATCGCCAGCCGCGCCCACCTCGACATGCTCAATCCGATCGTTGCCCAGGCGATCGTCGAAGCGGGCGTGCTCGATAGCCGTATCGACGCGGTCGCGTGCACGGTCGGACCCGGCTTGGCCGGCGCGCTCCTCGTCGGCGTGTCGGCGGCCAAGGCGTTCGCTCTCGCGTGGGGTGTCCCCTTCGTCGGCGTGCACAATCACGAGGCGCACCTGTACTCGGCGTTCCTCGAGGACCCGACGCTGGAGTTCCCGTTGGTGGTCCTACTCGTCTCTGGCGGGCACACGATGCTCGTCGAGATGGAGGATCATGGCCGCTACCGGTTGCTCGGCCAGACCATCGACGATGCTGCCGGCGAAGCGTTCGACAAGGTGGCCAGGTTCCTCGGCCTCGGCTTCCCGGGCGGTCCGGCCGTCGAACGCGAGGCCCTCCACGGCGACCCAACGGCCATTGCGTTCCCACGGGCGATGCTCAACGACAACCTCGACTTCAGCTTCAGCGGGCTGAAGACCTCGGTGATGAACTGGGTACGTAAGCACCCCGATGTGTCATCGTCCGATGTGGCTGCGTCGTTCCAGGCGGCCGTGGTCGACGTGCTCGTGGTCAAGGCGCGCCGCGCCGCGCAGCAGGTTGGAGCGAAGGGTCTCGTGCTCGGCGGCGGGGTCGCAGCCAACTCGACGTTACGTGAACAGTTCCTTGGCGCGTGCGTGCGCGACGGCATCCGCGGGTTCCTACCGAGTCGGTCGATGTGCACCGACAGCGCGGCGATGATCGCGGCAGCGGGGTGGTACCGGTTGCGCAGCGATGGCCCATCACCGCTCGACACCGGCGCGACCCCGAACCTGCGACTCCCCTTCATCCAGTAAACGGAGCGCCCCTCTGGGCCGTTCGGGGCAGCGCACACGAACGGCCGGAGGGGTGTGGCGATACCGTGGGCGAGATGAAGATCGGAACGTTCACGCCGGAGGTGCCGGTGGTGCTCGCCCCGATGGCGGGTGTCACGAACGCTCCGTTTCGCACGATGTGTCGGCGATTCGCCCCCGGGCTCATCTACATCAACGAGATGGTGATGGCGACTCCGGTCGTACATGCCAACGCCAAGACCGATCGCATGATCAGCTTCGCCCCCGACGAGCATCCACGCAGCCTGCAGCTCTACGGCAGCGATCCGGAGATCATGGGTCGTGCTGTCGCCAAGCTCTGCGACGCTGGTCGTGTCGATCACATCGACATCAACTTCGGATGTCCCGCTGCGAAGGTCACGCGTCGCGGCGGGGGAGCGGCAGTGCCGGCACGTCCCGAACTGCTTCGGGCGATTCTGCGCTCCGCCGTGTCCAATGCCTCGCCCTACGGCGTGCCCGTGACGGCGAAGTTCCGCATGGGCCTGTTCGACGACTGGCTCACCCACATCCGCACCGGCGAAGTGTGCGCCGACGAGGGTGTGGCGTCCATCGCTCTCCACGCTCGCACGGT
>JANOKQ010000086.1:0-4963 GCA_031419375.1 Acidimicrobiaceae bacterium | reverse complement strand
ACAGGTGGTGCTCGCTCGTCCACACGGAGTCGAGGCCGTGGTGCTCGGCCTCTTGGCACATCTCTACGGTGAAGCCGTAGAGGCGCGACCAGTCCTGTCGCCACTCGGGAGGGTTGCGCATGTCGAAGTAGACGCCGACCTTCATGCCGGACCCCGTTCCTGCTGAGGCGTCTGCGGTCCGCGCTTGATGTGCCGATGTGTTGAAGTGCTGACCACGCTTGTCGACAGTAGCGCCGTAGGTGCGACGGGGACTCAGGATCTGGCCGTGCCGCCTGCCGACACGATGTTGACGCATCCGTCAAGCGACACTGGAGGCTTGCAATGATGGAGCAAGATGTCACGACCCGACCTGCCAGTACCTGATCGTTCTCCCGACGTCGCGCCGCGAAGGCGCACGACCACGATCCCGAACGCACAGCTCACCCATCTCGGGATCTTCGTGCACGACCCGGACCTGATGGTCGAGTTCTACACCCAGGTGTTCGGCATGGTCGTCAGCGACCAGGGCGACTTCCAGGGCAAACACCTCACGTTCCTCACCGGCTCGAACGGCGAGCACCACCAAGTGGTGTTCGTTCGCGGCCGCACCGGTGAGCCGACGACGAAGGTGCTCGGCCAGGTGTCGTTTCGAGTCGGCGGCCTCGACGACCTGCGGACGTTCGCCGCGCTCGCCGCTGCGCACGGTGCGACCGAGCTCGAGGCCCGCAACCACGGCAACAGCTGGAGCATCTACTTCCGCGACCCCGAGCACAACATGATCGAGATGTACGTGGTGACACCCTGGCAGGTGCGCCAGCCCTGGCGTATCGTCCTCGACCTCGCCATGAGCGATGCCGAGATCGTCGCCGCGACCGAGCGCCTGATCACCGACGACGGCGTGATGATTCCGCTGGCGGAGTGGGAGCGCACCACCGCCGAGCGCCTCGCCGCGCACCGTTCCGACCCGGCCGGTGCGGACCCGGCCGGTGCCGACCCGACAGGAGCCGCGACATGACCGAGCAGGTCGAGGACCATCCGAGCATCTGGAGCGCCCTACGCGAGGTGGAGTTCCGCCACGGCTTCCTCGACGCAGGCGGCGTGCGTACCCGCTACGCAGAGTCGGGGCCCGTCGACGCTCCAGCGGTGGTGATGCTGCACGGCACCGGCGGCCACTGGGAGACCTTCGCCCGCAACCTCGGCCCGTACGGCGAGCACTTCCGCGCCGTCGCGTTCGACTTCGTCGGCAACGGCTTCTCCGAACGACCCGACCACGATTACGAGATCAGCCACTACGTCGACCACACGCTCGCCGTGTTCGACGCGCTGGGCATCGCCCACGCCCACCTGCTCGGAACCTCCCTCGGTTCGTGGGTCGCCGCCGCGGTTGCGCTCCGCCACCCCGAGCGGGTCGACCGCCTGGTGCTGATGTCGGTCGCGGGGCTCGTGGCCAGCGAGGAGAACATGCAGCGGATCATCGCCACCCGCATGCGGGCCGTCGAAGACCCGAACTGGGCGTCGATCGCGGCGATGTTCGAGCACCTGATCGCCGAGGAACACAACCGTTTACCCGACCTGGTGTCGCTGCGCCAGGCGATCTACCGCCAACCGGGCATGGTGGCTGCGATGCGCCACACCCTCGCCCTGCAGGAGATGGAGATCCGCAACCGCAACCTGCTGACCGAGACCGAGTGGCGTTCGATCGAGCATCCCACGCTCACGATCGCGTCTGGCAGGGACTTCAGCGAGTACTCCAACACGTCGCGCGCCGTCGCCCAACTGATGCCGAACGCGACCGTGCTCGAGATGGCCGACGTGAAGCACTGGCCGCACTTCGAGAATGCTGCCCGGTTCAACGCCGCCAGCCTCGATTTTCTGTTGAGTTGATTGGTCGGCGCACGATGAGGGAGACCATCACCACCGATGTGCTGATCGTCGGCGCGGGGCCGTGCGGCATCATGTTCGCCAACCTGCTCGGCCTCTACGGCATCAAGACGATCGTGATTGATCGTGCGCCGGCGATCGTCGACTACCCGCGAGCGGTCGGCATCGACGACGAGTCGCTGCGCACCTGCCAGACGATCGGCCTCGTCGACGACGTGCTCGCCGACACCCTGCAGAACATGCCGATCCGGTACTACACGTCGTGGGGCCGCTGCTTCGCCCACGTCGAGCCGAAGGCCCGGCCGTTCGGATGGGCACGACGGAACCTGTTTCTCCAGCCAATGCTCGAAAGAACCCTGCGCACCGGGGTGGAGCGGTTCGACTGCGTCGCCGTGTGGTTGCAGCACGAGCTCACCGCGCTCGACCAACGCGTCGGCCAACGCGTCGAGGGCGTGACCGCAACGCTCTGCGCCGGCGACGGTTCGGAGCGCATCGTCGACACCACCTTCGTGGTCGGTGCCGACGGTGGTCGCAGTACCGTGCGCGACCTGATCGGGGTGTCACTCGACGGGGTGACAGAACCGGTGAAGTGGCTCGTGGTCGATGTCGAAAACGACCAGCTCGACGCGCCGTACTCCGCCGTGTTCTGCAACCCCGACAGCCCGACCCTGATGGTGCCGCTGCCGTACCGCCACCGCCGGTTCGAGTTTCGACTCGGCCCGCTCGACGACGAGGCGGCGGTGGTGGATCACGACCATGTGCGGTCGCTGCTGGCGCCCCGCTACGGCGACACACCCCTGCCCGACGTGGTGCGGGCCCGGGTGTACCTGCACCACTCGCGGGTCGCGTCGACGTTCAGCCGCGGCTCGGTGTTCCTCGCCGGTGACGCCGCACACCTTCAACCGCCGTTCTTCGGGCAGGGCATGAACTCCGGTCTCCGCGACGCGACCAACCTCGCCTGGAAGCTCGCCGCCGTTGTGCGTGGCATCGGCGGCACCGGGCTGCTCGCCTCGTACGACACCGAGCGACGCCCGCACGCAACCGAGATGGTGAACTTCGCTACGCGGATGGGCTCGATGTACCGGCCCCGCAGCACGGTCACGGAGCGGGCGCGCGACCTCGTGTTCCGTGCGGTGCAGCGAATCCCGGGCGGGCGCGACTACGTGCTGCAGATGAAGTACAAGCCGATGCCCCGCTACACAAAGGGCGTCGTCGCCGGCGTGGCGACGCGTGACAGGGCCGACCCGGTCGGGCGAATGTTCCCGCAACCGCATGTCGGGCTCGTCGGGGAGCGGGTGCTGCTCGACCAGGCACTCGGCCCGTGGTTCGCGGTGCTCCGCCTCGGCGGCGACCCGGCCGATCTCGACGACGGCGCGCTCGACTGGTGGCGCGAAGTCGGTGCGCAGTTGGTCGAGGTCCGGTTCGGATCGGAACAAGACGACCGGACCGCTCGCACCAGCGGGGTCGCAATCGACGACGTCGACGGCACCCTCGCCGCCTGGCACGTGCAGCACCCCGGTGCCGACGTGATCGTCCTGCGCCCCGACCGCTACGTCGCCGCGGCGTGCTCGCCCGGCGAATTCGCCGAAGCCACCGCGATCTTGAAAGTCGCCATCGCCGCCGGCGGATGATCGAACCCACCCTTCACAGCGGCGGTTCGTCAGGCCCTCACGAGGCGGCCGGTGCGGGCTCCGGTGTCGTGGCCGTTGCGGCGGGTAACGGTGCCGGCGACCATCGTGACGTCGTAGCCGCTTGACGGCTGGAGCAAGCGGGTGCCGCCGGTGGGCAGATCGTGAACCGCCTTCGGCGTGCTCAGGGTGAGGCGGTCGTGATCGATCACGTTGAGATCTGCCCGGAGGCCGACGGCGACGCGGCCGCGGTCGGCGAGGCCGTACAGATCGGCGGGTTGCGAGGTGAGACGGCGGACGGTCTCGGCGAGCTCGAGGCGTGGGCCACGCGCCCGGTCGCGCGCCCAGTGGGTGAGCATGTACGTGGGGATGGAGGCGTCGCAGATGAACGCCGAGTGGGCACCGCCGTCGGCGAGGCCGACCACGGCGTCGCGGTCCTCGAGCTGCTCGTGCAGCACGGAGTGGTCCCAGCCGGCGTAGTTGTACAGCGCGTCAAGCATCATCGCCCCGTCGTCGAGCAGGCCGTCGTAGCAGATCTCCTCGCGCGACACGCCGTGCGCTTCGGCGCGCGAACCGATCGACTGCTGACGCGGCTGCTCGTAGTCGGGTACGCCGGTGATGATGTGGCAGTCGCCGAGCACCATGCGGATGTAGGCGAGTTGACCGGACTCGGCGCGGTTGGCCGGCTCGTCGGTCTCGGACAGGATCGCCTTGCGAACGGCGGGATCGCGCAGTTCGACGAGTCGTTCTGCCAAGGGCAGCTGCGCGATCGAGCGGTAGGTCGGCCGGGCGCTGAAGTGGTGGCGCACATCCCAGCCCCAGATCACACCGAACGGGCGACCGGCAATGAGGGGGGTGACCGGCGCACCGGCGGCGCGCCACGCTGCGGCGCTGTGCATCTCGGTGCGCCAGCGTCCGGGATCAGCGTGGTTCTGCAGCAGGATGAACGTGGTGTTGACGCCTGTGTCGCCGGCGAGCCTGCCCAGCCATTCGAACTCGGTGGCGATCGCCGTGGGGTTGTCGCTGCGGGCAAGGCCGGCCGCGGCGAACTCGAGCACGCGGCCCTTCGCCGCGGCGACGTTCGCGGCGATCGTGGTCAGCTCGCCGAGCGTGGCGTAGGTGCCGGGCACCGGTGTGCCATCGAGAGACTTGTGGCCGAGCGTGCGCGAGGTGGTGAACCCGAACGCTCCCGCCTCGATCGCCTGTCGAACCAAGCGGCCCATCGCCCGAATTTCGTCGGTCGACGCCGTTGCATCGTCGGCAGCGGTCGGCCCCATCACATACCGGCGGAGCGGACCGTGGGCGATCTGGGTGCCCACGTCGACTGACCAGCGGCGTTCGGCGAGCACATCGAGGTACTCGGGGAACGATTCCCAACCCCATGTGAGGCCCTCACTGAGTGCTGCGCCCGGGATGTCCTCGACGCCTTCCATCAGCTCGATCAGCGCATCGTGGTCAACGGGGCGCACCGGTGC
>JANOKQ010000085.1:0-2495 GCA_031419375.1 Acidimicrobiaceae bacterium | reverse complement strand
CGCTGGGTGAACTCGCCGGGGCCTGCTGCGTCGGCACCGCAGGCGAGAAAGCGGGACAGCACTTCGCGAGTCACGAGAATCCCGCCGTGGCCAGCGAGGCATCGTTGCCGACCACGTTGATCGAGATCGTCGTGCCGGGTGATGCTACCCGCTGGTCACCGGAACGCGTGCTCAAGGGTAACCCTCAACTCTGAATCAATGGTTGAGGGTTATGAAATGGGAATCGCCCAGGTCCGGACGATCAGTCGGACATCGGCACCGTCTTCGACCAGCAACGACTCGGGCACACCGGGCTCGACCACCTGCCACCGACCTTTACGCTCGAGCCGTTGCGCTGCTGCGGCGTAGCCGAGTGCGTCGATCGCATCGGCGCGGAACGTGAGGGTCACGTGACCACCGGGTTTAACCACGTCGATCAACCTCGAGAATGCCTCGGGGCCGACGTGGCCGTAGGTGAAGACCCCGACCGACACCACCGCGGCGAACCGGCCGGGAGCGAACGGCAGCGGTTCGAGCAGCGACCCTTGATACAGCTCTCGGTATGCCCCAGTGGCACCGGCACGCCTGAGCATCTCCGGCGACAGGTCGAAGCCAACGACGTTGCTCACGCCGCCGGCAGCCAACGCAGCCCCGACCAGGCCGGTCCCGCAGCCGGCGTCGAGCACTTCTCCCCCGGCCGACAAGAACGCCGCGCAACGCGCCGCACCAGCAGCGGGTGCCTGCCAACCGAGCGCATCAAGATCCACGTCGTAGTCAGCGGCCCAGACGTCGTAGCGATCGCGCAGTTCGTCAGGAGTAGTGGCCGTGTAGATCCAGGCAAGACGCTCGTCGCTCATCGCCCGATCATCGCACGCCACCCCGGATCGCAACGGCCCACCCCCTCCATGGAGCAGTACCTTGTCGAAAAAGCCACCGTGACGGGGCTAACTCGACCCGCTGGGGGCGGCGGGGAGGGTGACGTCGAGGACTGCGAGATCCTCGCTGCAGTTGGTCCACCGGTGCACCATCCCGGCGGGGATCACGAACGTATCGGCATCGCCGAGGGCGACGGGTCCTCCGGGTCCGGCGCAATCGAGGTGCATCGTGCCAGCCAGGACGAAGCCGAACATGAACTCGCCAGCGTGTGCCAGCGCGACTGTCGACCCGCCGCCGCCGGCGGCGCGCACGACGCGCACCCCGGCACAACCATCGGTCGCATCGGCAATGCCGAGATCGCGGTGCTCGAAGCCAGGTTGCGCGATACCGGAGCGGTCCCATGGCAGCCACGCTGCGGTTGCCACTTCATGGCGCACGAACCGCTGCACGCCGAAGGATCGACGCGGATCGTTGCGCCCTGTCGGCAACGTCATCTCGTGATCGGCACGGGTTTCGTGCTCGGCCGGGCAACCGAGCTCGATCACCTCCAGCCCGTCACCGCTGTCGAGCACACGGTGGCGGATCTCCGGTGGCTGGAGCACGCAGTCACCGGCGTGCATCACGAACGGCTCACCCTGATCTTCGTACACCAGCCGCACCCACCCGCGATGCACGTAGATCATCTGGAAGCGCACCCGGTGGTAGTGCACGTAGTCGGGCACTGGTCCGCCGTGAGGGATGCGGATGTGCGACCCGATGAATCGTCCCCCTTGGCGGCCGGGGATGATGTCGCGGTACTGCATCCCGGCACGGCCGGTTCCCCAGGACGCATCGTCGGCCATCCGGCAGACCACGAGCGATTGCGCGACCGGCGGAACGGCCATGGCCTCGTAGGTGTCGACGAGGGTGATGATGGTTCCGTTGGGGGCGCGCAGCACGCGTTGATCGCCGCCAATCACCGCCGGGTCGCCGCACAACAACCGCAGTTCGCCCGCGGCCGATGTGTCGCCCGGTTGCAGGCGCACGGTGAGGCCATGCCCAGACAGCACCGCGATGGTCGGATGATCGGCTGGAAAGATCGCGTCGACACGGAACCCGAGCCGCGTGGTGAAGAAGTTGACGGTCGCGTCGAGTTGGGCGATGGGAAGCACCACCTGCGCAGCGGCGATGCCTCGGATGTCGATCGGGGTGGCCATCAGCGATCGACCATAGTGGTACCACGGGAGCTGCCGCGGCTCGGGGTTATCCTGGCCCGGCCGGCGCGGCACCTCCATGAGCACCACCCGATCCACCGAACGCACACTGTTGTTGGGCATCGACACGGGGGGCACCTACACCGATGCGGTCGTGTACGACGAACGATCGGCGACGGTGGTCGCTACGGCGAAATCGCCCACCACGCACCACGATCTGCACATCGGCATTCGCGGCGCGCTTCGCGCAGCGCTGCAACGCGCGGCGGTCGAGCCGGGAGCAATCGAGTTGGTCGCGTTGTCGACCACCCTCGCCACGAACGCGTTGGTGGAGGACAAGGGCCGCCCGGTGTGTGCGGTGATCATCGGCTTCGACGACGACGTGGTGGAGCGCGGCGGCCTCGCCGAGGCTCTTGGCGATGATCCGGCCGTGTTCGTCGCAGGCGG
>JANOKQ010000084.1:0-5596 GCA_031419375.1 Acidimicrobiaceae bacterium | reverse complement strand
GTGTTCCAGGCCGGCGACCGCGCCGACAGCCACGTTCGCCTTCGCGGCGAGATCAGTTTGGGTCAATTCGGCAAGCGTGCGGAGCGTCCGGATCTGTGATCCGAGCTCCGCCTCCCATTCTCCTGTGGAACGTACAATCTCCATAAATACGAGGATAACCAGCTAATTGAGCACTAAACAACAGATAGTTGATGATTATACGAAGATCGTGTTCGCGTTTGGAGGCTCTCGCCCTGGCACGGACCACCGACTCCAACGGTACGAGTGAGGTCATCCGCGACAGGCCAAGGTCATCGCGCAAGGCCCTGTGGAGCCACGGTTCACCCGTCCGCCTGTCCGCCGGGAGTCACATTGGAGCCCAGAGAGAGAATCGAACTCCCGACCTTTTCATGACGACTGACGTTCCGCACAACGGTGCGAGACTTGTCGAATGGTCACACCTCGGCAGTTGCCGACAGCAGTTCGGGGCGGACTCCGCATCTATCTGGGCGCTGCGCCTGGTGTCGGTAAGACCTTTGCGATGCTCGACGAGGCTCGACGGCGCAGCGAACGCGGCGCCCAGGTCGTGATCGGCTCAATCGACGCACGTGGGCGGCCGGCGACCCAGCGGCAGCTCGATCTCTTCGCCGTGACACGCGAGCTTCCGGCGCGGCTGAACGTCGACGCGCTCGTCACGCTGCAGCCGGACGTCGTCGTGGTCGACGACCTCGCCCATCGAAACCCACCCGGCTCGACTCGCGAACGTCGGTGGCAGGATGTCGAGCTCTTGCTGCAGGCCGGGATCGACGTCGTCACCACCCTCGATGTGTCGGACATCGAGTCCTTGGCCGACTCGGTGCAGCAAATCGTCGGTCGAGCTCCGGTCGACCAAGTCCCGGACGAGTTTCTGAGCCGAGCCGATCAGATCGAGTTGGTCGATATCACGCCGGAGGCCATCCGACGTCGAATCGCCCATGGCAACGTGTTCGTCGACGACTCGCCGGACCCGAGCAGGACCCAATTGTACGAATCCAACGCCTTTGCCGAGCTACGGGCGTTGATGCTGTTCTGGCTCGCCGACCGCTTGACCGCAGGCGCCGAAGATCCCCGGGAGGCTCGCGAGCGGGTCGTGGTCGCGGTGACGGGAGGCCCCGGTAGTGATGCAGTGGTGCGCCGCGCCGCTCGCCTGGCCCAGCGGTCGCGGGCGCAGCTCGTCGGGGTTCGCGTGAAGCGGCCGCGGGATCGCGACACTCCACCGAGGCTGGCTGATGGACGCGCTCTGGTGGTCGAGGTCGGCGGGAGCTTCCACGAGATCGAGGGCAGCGATGTTGCCGCGGCGCTCGTCGATTTCGCAGAGACCGAGCGGGCCACGCAACTCGTGCTCGGGACGTCGGGGCGTCGGCGCATCGACGAGTGGCTCCGCGGATCGATCATCAACGAGGCCGTCCGCCGAGCGGGCCGCATCGATGTCCACGTCATCTCCTATCCGACCGGTTCCCGGCATCGCATGGCCAGGAGGTGGGCGTCTAACCCGGTGATTTCGAGGAGGCGGCGCCTGATCGCCTGGTTGTTCGGGGCAGCGGCGTTAGCTGGCTTGACGATCGCCCTCGTTCCCGCTCGCGACACGGTGGCTGTTTCGAACAGCATGTTGCTCTACCTGTTGGTAGTGGTGGCCACTGCCGCGGTCGGCGGACGCGGACCCGGACTGACCGCCGCCGTCATTGCTCCGCTCCTGGGTAATTGGTTCCTCGTCCCGCCGCTGCATACCCTCCGCGTGAACGATGCCGAGCACGTCCTGTCGTTGCTGGTGTTCGTATCGGTCGCGGTCATCGTGTCGGGGTTCGTCAGCCTGTCGGCGACATGGGCGGCGGAGGCTGGTCGCGCCCGGCAGGAGGCCGAAGCGCTCGCCACGCTCGCCGGTACCGGTGGCGTAAACCCGCTGCAGTCGATCACCCATCAGTTGCAGGCCAGTTTCGGCCTCGACGGTGTGTCGGTGTTGGTCACCCAACCCGACGGCACGGTTGTTGTTGAAGCTTCTTCAGGGCCGCAGCCCCCTTCGTCGACCGAGACCTCGGATTTCTGCGAGGCCATCGGCGCCGGTGTGGTGCTCGCGGCTCGCGGGCGCACGCTCACGACCGACGACCATCGCGTGCTGCGCTCGTTCATCGTTCAATTGCGACGGGCTCTCGAGCAGCACCGCCTGGCCGCGGTCGCAGCACAGGCGGACGCTCTCGAGCAAGCCGACGCCCTGCGAACATCCATGCTGCGTGCCGTGTCGCACGATCTCCGCACGCCGTTGGCCGGGATCAAGGCGTCGGTCTCCAGCCTGCGTCAGCGAGACATCGACTGGCCGGCTGCGGCGCGCGACGACTTCCTCGAGACGATCGAGGAGGAAACCGATCGACTGACGTCGATCGTCACCAACCTGCTCGACCTCAGCCGACTGCAGGCCGGCGCGTTGCGCCCCGGGTTCCGTCAGGTCGCGCTCGAAGAGGTGCTGCCCTCAGCGCTGCACAGCCTGGGCCGGCGTGCCGATGAAGTCGATCTCGATCTCCCAGCCGACCTCTGTGACGTGTGGGCAGACCCCGCGCTACTCGAGCGCGTCGTCGCGAACCTCGTGTCCAACGCGATCGCCTGGTCTCCCGCAGATCGGCCCGTGCGGATCATGGCGGGGCAGCACGACGGTGCCGTCGTGCTCCATATCGTTGATCACGGTCCTGGGATCCACCCGAAGCACCGTTCGACGGTCATGCAACCGTTCCACCGACTCGGTGACGCGACGACCCACCACGGACTCGGCCTCGGCCTTGCGATCGCCAACGGGCTGACTGTGGCGATGGAGGGTCGCCTGGAGCTCCGCGACACCCCCGGTGGCGGACTCACCGCAACCCTGACGCTTCCGACTTCGACGCCGTCTGCCCCGGACCTTGACACATGAGTCGGATCCTGTGCGTCGATGACGACCCGCACGTATTGCGCGCCTTGGCGACGAACCTGCGGGCACGCGAGTACGAAGTCGACCTTGCCAGCACGGGCGAGGCGGCATTGCACGTTGCGGCGACACATCGACCCGATGCGGTCATCCTCGATCTGGGATTGCCCGGAATGTCCGGCATCGACGTCATCGTCGGGCTGCGCGGCTGGACCACGGTCCCGATCGTGGTCCTGTCAGCACGCGATGCGGAGGCCGACAAGATTGCGGCCCTGGATGCCGGCGCCGATGATTACGTTTCGAAGCCGTTCGGCATGGGGGAGTTGCTCGCCCGTCTCCGGGCCGCGCTGAGGCGAACGGTGCCGCACGACGAGGTCGCCGTCGTCGAGGTTCCAGGCCTGAGGATCGACCTGTCCGCCCGCCGGGTCGAGACCGAACTGGGAGAAGCCAAGTTGACAGCGACCGAGTGGCACCTCGTCGAAGTGCTGGTTCGGAACGCTGGCCGCCTCGTGACGGGCACTCAGCTCCTGCAACAGGTGTGGGGCCCGCAGTATCGCCACGAGATGAACTACCTGAGGGTGCACATGGCGCACATCCGCCGCAAACTCGAACCCGTGCCCGGCCGACCCCGCTACTTCCATACCGAGTCAGGGATGGGGTACCGGTTCGATCCACCGCGAGGCTCGCCGGACGAGTAGCGCGTCACCGCGTCTCCGCTAAGAAATCGTTAACACGCGTGATTTGCGCAGCCGGAACCGGCATTCTGCATGCGCCGCCTGGGCGGCTCCTATGGCACCATTGAAACAGATCCTGATCGGCCGTCCGATTTCGAGCGCCGAAGAACAGCATCAGCGGCTCAGCAAGAAGATCGCGCTGCCCGTCTTCGCGTCCGACGCGATCTCGTCCACCGCCTACGCGACCGACGAGATACTCGTGGTGCTGCTCCTGCAGGCAGGAATCGGCGCAGCCGCCTTCCGTCCGTTGGTGCCCATCGCGATCGTCGTCTGCGTGCTGATGGCGATCGTCGTCACCTCCTACCGCCAGACGATCATGGCCTATCCCTCCGGGGGTGGCGCCTACATCGTCAGCCGTGAGAACCTGGGCACCGTGCCGGCGCTCGTCGCCGGCTCGTCATTGCTCGTCGACTACATCCTGACCGTCGCGGTCAGCGTGGCCGGCGGGGTGCTGGCCATCCGCACCGCCACGGGCTTCGACACCCGCTGGACGGTGCCAGTGTGTCTGCTGTGCGTGTTCGTGATGACCGTGATGAACCTACGTGGCGTCAAGGAGTCGGGATCGGCCTTCGCCGGACCGACCTACTTCTACATCCTCATGCTGATCATCCTGATCGCGGTGGGCCTGTACCGGATCTTCGTGCAGCATGTCGGTCCGATCCCCGACGACCTGCTCAGCGAGGAGGCACGTGACATCCGCGAGGGCGCGAAGTCGCTCGGGCTCCTCATGTTGCTCCGCGCGTTCTCATCAGGCGCGGTCGCCCTGTCGGGGGTCGAGGCCGTGTCCAACGGCGTGCCCGCGTTCAAGAAGCCCGAGAGCAAGAATGCCTCGATCACGCTGATGTGGATGGGCGGCATCCTGGGGTCGTGCTTCTTCGGCGTGTCTGTGCTCGCGTCCCATCTCCGCCCGTTTCGGGGTGAGAACGACGGCAACGGGCTCGGTCTGATGGCTGAATACCTGTACGGCGGTAAGGGCATCATGTTCTGGCTGACCATGATCGCGACCTTCCTGATCCTGATCCTGGCGGCGAACACCGCGTACGCGGACTTCCCGCGCCTCGCCTCGATCGTGGCCCGCGACGGCTTCCTGCCGCGTCAGTTCTTCAACAAAGGAGCTCGGCTGGTGTTCTCGAACGGCGTCGTGTTCCTGGCCCTGGTCGCCAGTGCCCTGATCGTCGCTTTCCAGGGTCACATCTCCAAGCTGATCCCGCTCTATGCCTTCGGCGTATTCACCGGCTTCACGCTCAGCCAGACGGGCATGGTGCGCCACCACCTGCGGCACCGCGAGAAGGGTTGGAAGCTCGGCATGATCATCAACGCGATCGGCGCGTTCACCACCGGCCTCATTGCGATCATCGTCGTCGTCTCGAAGTTCACCGAAGGGGCTTGGATCCCGGCCGTCCTCATTCCGATCATGGTCCTGGGTTTCCGGGCCATCGGCCGCCACTACGCGCGGGGAAACCTTGCGGTCGCCGTTCAACCCGGATACCGCCCCCGACGGGAAACCCACACGATGGTGGTGCTGGTCGGCGGCGTCAACAAGGGCGTGCTCCACGCCGTGAGATATGCCAACTCGTTGAATCCCGACCGCATCCTGGCCGTCACGGTCGCCAGCAACGACGAAGAACGCGTAGAGATCGAACGCCAATGGAAGGAATACGGCGTGCCGATCGAGCTGCACACGGTGTACTCGCCGTACCGCGAGCTGACCGCTCCGATCATGCAGTTCATCGACGAGCTGGACGAGCGACACCGCGACGACATCATCACGGTCGTCATTCCCGAGTTCGTCACGTCATGGTCGACGCAGTGGTTGCACAATGGCAGCGCCTTCGCACTGAAGGCGAAACTGCTCTACCGACCTCACACCGCCGTGGTGTCCGTGCCCGTACACATGCACGACGGAATCATCGAAGAGGATCTGGTCGATAACACAGCTTCGGCCGAAGTG
>JANOKQ010000083.1:0-10357 GCA_031419375.1 Acidimicrobiaceae bacterium | reverse complement strand
GAGGCCGACAGCGCCCGGGTCATGGCCGTGCAACAGCAGTGCCTCGACGAAGGACGCCTGATCCTGATGAACGCCGGCACCTCCGGTACGACGATGCGATGGATGCCGCCACTGGTGGTCGACGAGCGCGAGATCGATCTGGCACTCGCTGCATTCGGCGCAGCCCTTAAAGCGACGGCCTGAACCGGTCCGCACGGCTGCCCCGAACCTGAGCGTCGTATGCCTCGTCTCGATGCTGAACGGATCGCGTTGTTGCGATCGCTGACCCACGCCACCGCCACGATCCGGCGCCAGATCGATGCCGATCTGATCGCCGAGTACGACCTCCCCGTCGCCTGGTTCGAGGTGATGTCGGCGCTGCAGCGAGATGGCGGCACGATGCGCGTCAATGACCTGTGCGCCGCCCTCGACGAGGTGGCCTCGAGCCTGTCGCGCCGGCTTGACCGGATGGAGGCCGAGGGCTACATCACTCGTGAACCGACGCCGTCACCGACCGACCGTCGCTCGGTCAGCGTGCTGCTCACCCGCGAGGGACGCATGCTCTGGCGTGATGCCAACGTGATCTACCGCCGCGCCGTGCAGCAGCACTTCGCTCACGTGGTCACCGACTCCGACATCAACGCACTGCACCGCCTCCTGTCGAAACTGTCCCGCTGACTCCCGCTGACTGCGAACGTGTCGGTCAATCGTGACCGGCGTACATGGCTTCGATCTCGGCGGCGTAGCGCGAGTTCACGCCGCGTCGCTTGAGCTTCGAGGTGGGGGTGAGCACCTCGCTGTCGGGCAGCCACTCCTCGCCTACGAGGGTGAACTTCTTGATCTGCTCCACCTGGGCGAACTGCTTGTTGATCTCGTCGACACCGGCCTGTACCTCGGCGACCACCACCGGGTCGGCGGCGAGTTCGACGGTGGTGGCATCGTGGCGGTCGGCGTTGCGGGCCCAGACGGTGGCCGCCTCCGGGTCGAGGACCAGGATCGCCGAGCAGAACTTGCGAGCATCGCCAATCGCCGCGGCTTGCCCGACCAGCGGGATCGACTTCAGCGCCGCCTCGAGGTTGGCCGGGCTGATGTTCTTTCCGCCGGAGGTGATGATCAGTTCTTTCTTGCGGTCGACGATGTGCACGTACCCGTCGTCGTTCATCTCGCCGATGTCGCCGCTGTGCAACCACCCATCGACCAGTGATTCGGCGGTCTTGTCGGGCTGATCGAGGTACCCCTGGAACACGTTGCCGCCGCGGCAGAGCACCTCGCCGTCGTCGGCGAGGCGCACCTCGCATCCGGGCACCGCCTGGCCGACCGATCCGGGTCGGTTGGCCTGTGGTGACCAGGTGATCGGGCCGCTCGATTCGCTCATCCCGTAGATCTCGCTGAGCGGCACCCCGATCGCCCCGAACCACTCCAACACCGGCTGCGGAATCGGGGCAGCACCAGTGACTCCCACCTCCACAGCGTCGAGGCCCACTAATGCACGGACCCGGGCGAAGGCGACATCGTTGAGGAACGCCCACGTATCGAGCTGTTCCTTGGTCGCGGTGCCGTCGCGTTCAGCGGCCTTGATCGCCAGTGCCGCGGCCACACCCTCGTCGAAGCGGGCCTTGTTGTCGGGGTTGGCCGACAGCGCCGCGTTGACGCCGTTGTAGATCTTCTCCCACACCCGAGGCACCCCGAACACGATCTCTGGTCGCACCTCTTTCAGGTAGCTGCTCAGCATTCCCGGATCCGGGCAGCAGTAGATGCTGTAGCCGAGGATCAGTGCCTGGTAGTGGCTCATCATCCGCTCGGCGATGTGCGCCATCGGCAGGTAGCTCACCGCTCGTTTACCAACGAAGTCCTCGAGGCCGATGCACCGCCTCAGCGATTCGACCGTGTACACCACGTTGTACTGGCTGATCATCACGCCCTTGGGTGGGCCGGTGGTGCCGCTGGTGTAGATCAAGGTGGCGATGTCGTCGGGGGTGGTGGCTGCGGCGAGCGCCGCGAGGTCGGCCTCGCCATGGCCCATCAGTTCCGACGCCGGCAGTACTCCCTCCGGGCAGCCGCTCGCCGGTGGGTCGATCACGAAGATTCGCTGCAGCGCGGGCAGATCGGCACGCACCTTGAGCAACCGATCGAGGAAGCCGGCGTCTTCGACGATGGCAACCTCGGCACCGGCATGATGGGCGAGGTAGTGGATCTCCTCGGGTGCCGACGAGTTGTAGATGCTCACCGGGGTGGCTCGGAGGAACTGCGCGGCGAGGTCGAACCAATGGAAGTCCGGCCGGTTGCGCATCATCAACAGCACCCGGTCGCCCGGATCGACGTCGTTGGCGCGCAGCCCGGCGGCGGCACGGGCCACGTTGCGCGCGTACTCGTGCAGCGTGGTGACGTTCCACGACCCGGGCACGTCGGCGCGCATCGAGTGCAACGCAGGCAGATCCGGGTGGCGCTCGCACAGTCCCAAAAACTTCGTTGGTGCCGTGGTGGCGGCAACCGCGGCATCGATCTCGGCAATGGAAACACTCGGCATGGAATCAGTCTCGCGCTCTCTCGGGGTGTGCGCTCACGGGCCGACGCGGAGCCTCCGGGTTGGGTGGCGGAAGTTGCACGCAGCAGACTTCGCACCGTTGGCACCGTGACCGCGGGCCACCACGGCGAGGAGCCCCCATGACCACTGCCGTCATCATCGATGCAGTCCGCACGCCGCTCGGGCGCCGCAACGGACAGTTGAAGAACTGGCACCCGGTCGACCTGGTGGCCGAGACCATGAAAGCACTCGTCGATCGCACCGGCATCGATCCGGGAATCGTCGACGACGTCGTGATGGGCTGCGTGATGCAGGTAGGCGAACAGGCTGCCAACGTCGGTCGTAACGCCGTGCTCGCTGCCGGGTGGCCCGAGCATGTGCCCGGCACCACGATCGACCGCCAGTGCGGATCGAGCCAGCAGGCAGCCCACTTCGCCGCCCAGGGTGTGATCGCCGGAGCGTACGACGTGGTCGTTGCCGCAGGTGTGGAAGTGATGACACGGGTCCCGATGGGCGCGTCGATGATGGACGGCAAGTACGGGTTTCCGTTCGGCCCCGCCGTCGGGGCTCGCTACGCCCCGGCCGGTGGGCTCGTTCCGCAGGGCATCTCCGCGGAAATGATCGGCGACAGGTGGGGCATCACCCGCGACGAGATGGACGCGTTCGGGGTGCGCTCGCAGGCCAATGCCAGGCGAGCAACCGACGAGGGCCGTTTCCAGCGTGAGATCCTTCCGGTGCTTGGTGCTGACGGGGCGATGATGAACGTCGACGAGGGGTTGCGCGAGACCACGATGGAATCGCTCGGCAAGCTCAAGCCGACGTTCCGCCCGGAAGAAGATGGTGGCCGGGTCACCGCTGGAAACTCCTCACAGATCACCGATGGTGCCGCAGCGATCCTGATCATGAGTGAGGAAAAGGCTGCGGCGCTCGGGCTCACCCCGCGAGCCCGGTTCGTCAACTTCGCCCTCGCCGGTGCCGACCCGCGGATGATGCTGACCGCGCCGATCCCGTCAACACACAAGGTGCTCGCTCGGGCCGGGCTGACCATTGACGATATCGACCTCGTCGAAATCAACGAGGCGTTTGCCTCGGTGGTCTTGGCGTGGGAGCGCGAGCTTCACCCGAACATGGACACCGTCAATGTCAACGGTGGGGCGATCGCACTCGGTCATCCCCTCGGGGGCTCGGGTGCCCGGCTGATGACGACGCTGTTGAACGAACTCGAACGCACCGGCGGCCGCTACGGGCTGCAGACGATGTGTGAGGGTGGCGGCATGGCCAACGCCACCATCATCGAGCGGCTCGGCTGAGCCACCCACGGGATCTGGGCAGCATTTCATCCGGTATCCGAGAGGAATCCTGCCCAGATCGAGTTGGAGGCGCGAGCGTTAGGCTGACGCGGTGCCGGCCTTCGGAACCTTCGTGTGGGTGGGGACGGGCATCCTGATGGGCATCGTGCTGTGGAAAAGTGGAATCGGGATGCTACGCAGCATGTCCACACCCCTTCCACCGCCTCCACCTGCGGGAGAGCTGCGCAAAGTGAACGTGAGGTATCGCTGCAGTGTCTGTGGGTTGGAGATCAGGTTGACGCTTGCCCCCGACGAGGATCCACCGCCCCCGCGACACTGCCTCGAAGACATGGATGTGGTCGCCCCGATCTTCGATTGATCCACAGGCTGTGGATAAATCTGTGATCAAATCACATTGATGTAACGCGATTGAGATATTTGGTCAATGCCACTTGGTGGCGGTGTAGAGCCCGGCCAGCAAGAAGCCGAGCCCGAACAGCACCGGCAGGTTGGTGTCTTGCCAGATGACGTAGCGCAGCAAGATGATCAGCACGCCGATGCCGATTAGCACCAGCATCAGGATCGGCACCCATGCTGGGCTCTCACGCACCGACAGCGGGGTCGGCGGGGTGTACCGCGACGATGCATCGACGTTGCGCTCACCGATGGGGGCACCACCGTGGCTGGCAAGCCGGGTTTCGCCGGGTCGTGTCCCCTTCGGGGTCACACGGCCGGTCGTCTTTCTCTTGGGAGGAGCCACGGGCCTGGAGTCTACGCTGTTGCCATGGCGGGCCCACGTGTTCTGGTGATCGACAGTTACGACAGCTTCGTCTACAACCTGGTCCAGTACCTCGGCGAGCTCGGTGCCGACCCGGTGGTGGTTCGTAACGACGAGCTCACGGTGGCCGAAGCGGTCGCGACAGGGCCCGACGCCGTGCTGGTGTCGCCGGGTCCCGGGCGACCGGAAAACGCCGGCATCATCTGCGCCGCGATCGAGACCTTTGGCCGCTCGGGCGTGCCGGTGCTCGGCGTGTGTCTCGGGCATCAAGCGATCGGGCACGTGTTCGGTGCCACCATCGAGCGGGCACCGGTGTTGATGCACGGTAAGACGTCGCCTGTCGAGCATCGCGGCGTGGGCGTGTTCGCCGGGTTGCCGTCACCGCTCACGGCCACCCGCTACCACAGCCTGGTGATCGCCCCCGACAGCGTGCCCGACTGCTTGGAGGTGACCGCGACCACCGACGACGAGATGGTGATGGGGGTGAAGCACCGGTCGATGCCGATCGAGGGCGTGCAGTTCCACCCGGAGAGCATCCTCACCGGCGCCGGCCACCAACTGCTGGCGAACTTCCTGGCGCAGGTGGGTGTCACCCGCTGACCCGTACCGCAACCGCGGGTGTTCAGGGGGAGGCGGGTGTGGTGGTGGACGTCGTTGGCGAGGTGGTGGTGGAGGTCGTCGACGTGGTCGTCGCCGCGGTGGTTGTCGGAGGCAGAGTGGTTGACGTGGTGGACGTGGTCGGCGCGGCAACGGCACGCCCGACTTGCAAGCCCACCTGCGAGCCCGGCGCAACCCGTTGGCCGACCGCCGGATCTTGGCGGATCACCCGCCCGTCGTTGGCATCGCCGGCCGGGACGTTGACCAGTGTGACGTTGACCGTGAGGCCCTTGGTGGTGATCGCATTGCGTGCTTGGGCCTCAGGGAGCCCGATTACGAGCGGCACCTGGACCTGCTCGACTCCGAGTGACACGATGAGCGTGATCGGTGAGCCGACCGCGAGCTCGCCCCCGGAGGCGGGTTCGGTGCGGATCACCGAGCCTGCGGGTGTGGTGTCGTTGGGTTCGGTGATCACGCTGACCACAAACCGGTATGGGGCGTCTTCGAGAAAAGACCGGGCGACGTCTTGGGCCTGGCCGGCGACGTTCGGGATGATCTGCGCGTCGGGTCCGGCGGACAATACGATGTTGACAATTGAGCCGGCCTTCAACTCCTGACCGGCCGGCGGGTCGGTACGGATGACGGTGTCTTTCGGCTGATCCGATGTCTCCAACGTGACCGTGCCGGTCGCGAAACCATCCGCGGTGAGGAGGCGCTTGGCTTCCTCCAGGTTCTGCCCGACAACGTTGGTCACTGGCTTGGGACCGGCGGGCGGGTTGTAGAACACCTGTACCGTCGAGTCTCGCCCGACGGAGGTACCGGTCGGCGGATCGGTCAGGAACACCTCGTTTTCGGCGACATCAAGGTTTGCCGTCGCTACGGGCTGGGGGACGAGGCCGGCGTCGATGAGCGCCTGGGTCGCGGCATCGAGCTGCATCGTCACCACGTTGGGGACGACGACAGTGGCGGCGAGCGTGGTCGAGGGTGCGGTCTCGCCGTCGGCGGCGAGGGTGTTGTACAGCAAGAACCCGCCGACCGCGAGGGCGAACAGGGCGATGAAGCCGAGCACGGCGTACAACCCGTTCCGGTTCGGTTCGACGTACGCCACGGGCGGTTCGTGTCGCGAGCCGCGCTGTTGCGCCGGGATCGCTGTGGTGCGAGCCATCGCTGTGGTCGTTGCTGCCGCGCTGGTGGCGACGGTTGGCGGAAGCATTGCCGTGGCCGGCATCGCCGTGGTCGCGACGGCAGCTGCAGGTGGGGCGACGGCGGCGAGCGCCCGGACCGGTTCACCGGAACGGAACCGACGCAGGTCGTCGCGCACCGCGTCGGCATCGGGGTAGCGCAGGTCGGGGTTCTTGGCCAGCAGCTTGGCGACGATCGCCTCGAACGGGCGGGGCACGTCGGCCACCAGCTGGTTGAGCGGCTTGGGGTTGTCGTGCACCTGCTTGTAGGCGATGCTGACCGGGTTGTCGCCGGTGAACGGCGGCGCGCCGGCGACCATTTCATACAACACGATGCCGAGGGAGTACAGGTCGCTGCGCGGGTCGGGCTGGGCGCCTTGGGCCTGCTCGGGCGAGAAGTAGGTGGCGGTCCCCATGACCGAGCCCACCTGCGTGAGGTTGCTCTCGGTGGGCGCGTTCAACGCCCTGGCGATGCCGAAGTCGGCCACTTTCACCTGTCCCGCAGCGCCGATGAGGATGTTGGCCGGTTTGATGTCGCGGTGCACCACACCGTTGCGGTGAGAGAAGCTGAGCGCTGCTGCCACTTCTCTGGAGATCTCTGCGGCCTGCACGGAGCTGACGTGGCCGTTGGCGCGCAGGATGTCGGCGAGGGTGCGGCCCTGGACGTACTCCATCGCCATGAAGTAGGTGTTGGAGTACTTGCCCCAGTCGTACACGCTGACGACGTTGGGGTGGTTGAGGTTGGCCGCTGACTGGGCTTCGCGGCGGAACCGTTCAACGAAGTTGGGGTCGACCGCGAACTCGGGGAACAGCACCTTGATCGCGATCGGCCGGTCGAGCAACAGGTCTCGGGCCAGGAACACGTCGGCCATGCCGCCGCGTCCGATGCGATTCTGGATCTCATAGCGGTCGTTGAGGACGATGCGCTCGTTGTTGTCTGTCACGTGGTCCTACTTCACGTACGCGCACAAGCGCACGATGCGGTGGTGGGAGGATACCGAGCTGGGCATTGCCTGTGGGTTCATAGCTGGGCCTCGGTGGCGAATAGGTGGTCGAACACTTGCTTGGCGATCGGCCCGGCGAGGCGGCCGCCGGTGCCGGCGCTGACCTCGTCGGTGGTGCCACGCAACATCACCGCGACGGCATAGCGGGGCGTGTCGGCGGGGGCGAAGCCGATGATCCAGGCGTGCGAGCGTTCGGGCTCGCCTGCCGCGTTGAGTTGCGCGGTACCGGTCTTGGCCGCCGCCTGTACGCCGCCGGCGAGTTGCATCGCTGTCCCGGTGCCCTGGTTGACCACTCCGACCATCAGGGTGTTCAGCAGGGCCGCGGTGCCGGGGGAGATCGGGGTCTTCCACACCGTTGGACTGGTGCGTTCGAGGATCGACCCGTCACGGAACCGGGTGGCATCCACCACGTAAGGCTCCATCATCTGCCCGCCGTTGGCCACCGTCGCGGCCACCATCGCCATGTGCACCGGCACCATCACGTCGCTGGCCTGGCCGAAACCACCGATCGCCAGCAGTGGCAAGGAATCGGTGAAGTCCTCGACCTCACCGAAGGAACTGGCCGCCGCGCCAGGAAGGTCGATCGGGATCCGTTCGCCGATGCCCCAGGCCTTGGTGCCGGCCACCATCGCCTCGGGACCAAGCTCGATCGCCATCCGCGCGAACGGGATGTTGCAGCTGCGAAAGAACACCTCCACCATGTTCCCGCCGCACGCGTTGCCGCCGTAGTTCTGGATCGGGTCGTCGGTCTGCGGGGGCACGTACGCCGTCTCGACCGGGAAACCGCGTTGCAGATCGGTGACCCCGTTCTCCAAGGCGATGCCGGTGGTGATCACCTTGAAGCTCGACCCAGGCATGTACCGCTCCTGATAGGCGTTGGCCAGGAGCGGCTTGCCGGGGTAGTTGGTGAGGAAGTCGAGGACGTCTTCGGCCTCGTTGCTGTCGGGGACGACGACGAGGTTTGGGTCGTAGCTGGGGAAGCTGTACATGGCGATGATCGCCCCGGTCGAGGGTTCCATCACCACGACCGACCCCTCGCGCCCGGCCAGTGCGTCGCGTGCCACCCGCTGCACGTCCTCGCGCATGGTCAGCACGACCGAGCCGGTGTTGTCGGCTGCGCCGAGCAGATTGGTGATCGCCTCAACGCGCTGCGCGGGTGTTGCCCCCGTCAACACGTCGTTGCGGACACGTTCGATCTGGGTGCTGCCGAAGTTGAACGAGGAGTAGCCGGTGATGTTGCCGAACAGGTCGCCGGTGGGGTACGTGCGCTGGTACTTGAACTCGGCGCCGGGGGGGTTGGCGATGCTCTCGGCCAGCACCACGCCGTCGGCGGAAACGATCTGGCCGCGTGGACGGTTGAAGTCGCGAATTGTTTGGCGATCGTTGCGCGAGTCGGCGGCGAGCTCTTCCTGGCGGCCCACCTGCAACACGTTGAGCTGCACGAACAACGCCACGTAGCACAGGATCAAGAATGCTGCGAGTCGGCGGATCTTGGCGTTCATCGCGCTGGCTCGGATTCGTGCCGGACCTCGTTGCGGGCCGTCCGCGCTGCCTGTCGCGCCTCCCAGCGTTCGCCGATGGTGAGGGTGTCGGGGACCTCGCCGAGGCGTCGGGCGGTCGAGTCGCTGATCCGCATCAACAATGCGACGAGCACGTAGTTGGCGAGCAGGCTCGACCCGCCGTAGCTCATGAACGGCAAGGTGATCCCGGTGAGCGGCACCACCCTGATGACGCCACCGATGATGATGAACGCTTGGATTCCGAGGATCGCGGTGAGGCCGGTGGCGAGGATCTTGTCGAACGGTCGCTCGGCGCGGAACGCGGTGCGCAGGCCGGCACCGATGATCAACAAGAACGCGATCAGGATCGCCGTGGCACCGAACAACCCCAGTTCCTCGCCGAACGCGGCGAAGATGAAGTCGTTCTTCACCTCGGGGATCTTGTTCGGGCTGCCGAGACCGAGACCGGTCCCGCCGACGCCTCCGTTGGACAGCGCGAACATCGATTGCACGAGTTGGTAGCCGCGGCCTTCGTACTGCGCCCACGGGTCGCGCCAGATGGCGACGCGGGTCTGGACGTTGTCGATCAGTTGCCAGGCGATGAAGGCGGCGAGTGCGAAGAGCACCACACCGATCACGAGGAAACTGGTCCGCTCGGTGGCCACCCACAGCATCACCACGAACAGGGCGAAGAACAGCAGCGACGCGCCGAGGTCTTTTAGCCCGACCATCACGATCACCGCGAAACCCCAGGCGAGCGCGACCGGCAGCAGGTGGCGCGGTTCGGGGAGGCGGAAGGGGCCGACGCGCCACGAGTTGATCGCGATTAGCTCACGGCGTTCGGCGAGGTAGCCGGCGAAGAACAGGGCGAGGGCGATCTTGGCGAACTCGCCGGGCTGGAAGTTGATCGGCCCGATGCTGACCCAGATCCGCGCCCCGCCGAAGCTGGCACCGATGCCGGGAACGAGTGGCAGCACCAGCAGGCCGGCGCCGATGACGAAGAACGTCCATGTGTAGCGGGCGAGGTCGGTGGTGCGCTGCACCACCAGCAACACCGCGGTGTAGGCAACGATGGCGATGAACGTCCATGTGGTTTGGAGCCCGGCCAGGCGGTCGTTGAGCCGGGCGATCATCACGTAGCCGAGGCCGTGCAGCAGGGCAACGAGGGGGAGCAGGGTGCCGTCCGCGCCGCGGGCCAGCAGCCGGGTGACGATGCACGCGCCAAGCAGTAGCCCGAGTAGGGCGACGAGGAACGGCACGATGATCGGGGGGATCTCGGCGTTCTTGCCGAGCGAGGCGAGCGTGTACGCACCGGCGGTGATGCCGCCGGCCATGATCACGAGGCCAAGTTCCGTTCGGCGCCGGGCGGCCGCAATCGGTGAGGCGGTGCTCATGGGGCGGTGATCGTCGCGCCGTCCCCGGGTGGCGTGATGGAGGTCGTGGTCGTGCGCGGGGTGGTCGTGCGCGGGGTGGTGGTGCGCGGGGTGGTGGTGCGCGGGGTGGTGG
>JANOKQ010000082.1:0-4416 GCA_031419375.1 Acidimicrobiaceae bacterium | reverse complement strand
TCGAGGAGTCGGGCTGACAGGTCGGGACCGATGAGCATGGTCAGGTCGTTGAGCTGCAGCGCGCGGATCGGATGGTGGTAGGCGTGAAGGATGTCGTCGGCAGGCCGTGCTAGCGGGCGCTGGCGAGGATGACAGTATCCACGCCGTCAACTTACATTGATATTATGCCGACCACCAGTACGTCGTTCAGATCTGCCTGGTTGAGAATCTGGACGCGCTGCGGGTTGATTCGTAGCGTCTCGGTTCACTCGGCGAGTTGGCTCACGAACTGCCTGCCGCCTGCGGGTTGGCTTCCGAACGAGATGCCGTCCGCCGCGGTGAACCGGCCGTGGTGTGCCTCGAAAGAGGCGCGCAGGACATCTTGAACCAGGAGTGCCCATCGCGGTCCCCAACCGATGAAGGGAGTTCGAGTGGGCTGCGTACGTCGAGGCTGTGCAACAAGATGTCGCTCAGTGGTGCCGCCTGCGGCCAGCCAGGAGGTGAGAACCGATTGTTCGACCACCGAGCGATAGTCGGAGAGCAACTCGCTGGTTGGCCGGTCAGCATCGACGACGGCCAGCGAGTGGTTGGCTTTGTGGAAGTCGCCTCGTGCCCGCACGACTGCCGCGATGCACCGCCGCGCCGGAGGGCGTTCGGCCAAGATGAGATGGGCCAACTGCGTCGCGGTCGCCCACGTTCGAACGGAACTTTCTCCGAGCTCGACATGTCGTTCGGACGTTCGGGCGCGGGGCGCTCCATGTCGCTCTGCTGGGAGGCACCTCCGCCAGGAGGGTGTATAGTTGGTGTATGTCTCGCACCAACATCGACATCGATGACGAACTGTGCCAACAGGTGATGGACCGCTACCAGCTCTCGACGAAGCGGGAGGCGGTGAACCTGGCCCTACGCCATCTCGCCGGTGAACCCCTCGGCCTGGACCAGGCGCGGTCTCTGCGCGGAACGGGCTGGGATGGCGACCTCGACGAGATGCGATCGAGTCGGGCGTGATCCTGGTCGACACGTCCGCATGGGTGGAGTTCCTTCGAGGAGCCGACTCATCGGTGTGCGAAGCCGTCGATCGGCTTCTCGGTGGCGACCTCGCCTCATGTGATGCGATCACGATGGAGCTACTTGCCGGCGCTCGCGACGAACGACAACTCACGCAACTCCGGGGTCTGCTCGCCCGTACGACCGTGTTGCCGACGTCACCCGCCGACTACGAGTTGGCCGCGGCGATGTACCGAGCGTGCCGCGTGCACGGTGAGACCGTCCGCAAGCTGATCGACTGTCTGATCGGGGCCGTCGCCGTACGGGCCGACGTCGAGGTCCTCCACGCGGACGCCGACTTTGCGACGCTCGCACGACACACCGACCTGCGCGTTCATCCCGAATCGCTCCGCTGACTTCCGACCATCGACGACGACCGCCACCCACGACCTCCCATGCGTCGTCGACCCACCAGGGAGGGTCGTTAGCAAAGTCGCTCAACGCCCGAGCCATTACACATCCACCCCCGCTGCGACGAAACGTACCGCAACCATCGCGTCGGGAGCGGCGACCACCTCTCGGCGAACGTCCCGGTCGCCGAGAGCGAACAGCACCGACACCGACTTCGGAACCGACGCGGTCACATCGAACCCGCGCACCGATTGGTCGTCATAGCGGCGCACGGGTGGACGAGTCGCGTGCGATCTCGACGGCTTCGACGCGACTGGAGAGGCGATCGCGACCGTCTCAGTCGGTTGAGTCATTGGGAACGGCCACGTGATTGGGCCGCCGATCCGCTGCTCGAGCAGGGCGCGTGGCACCCGGAGCTGTCGGCCCAGCCGGATGGCTGGCATCCCACTCGCGCCGCCTGTCGCTAGAAACTCGCGTGCGAGCTCGTACGCCTTGCCACGGCTGAACCGCAACACCGCGCCGGCCTCCACCACCGTCAAGAAATCCGGGGGACGGTGATCGACGGGACCACCGAAATCTGCTCTCACGACAGCTCATGCCTCCCGAAACGCGACTTCGTGACGCCCACGCACCACCGGGGTAGAACCCACCCCCAACGGGGGAGAAAACGTCACAACTTCTCCGGAGGGACACAGAGCACGAAGTCGCCAGCGCGCAGCGCGGCTCCGGGTCCCTTGTTGGCGCGACGGCACCAGCGCGGCATGTCGTAGGCTGGTCAACATGACTCGCTTGGTTGTGGAACTCGACGACGACGCTGCTCGGCGCCTCTCTGAACGCGCGGAGCGCGAGGGCATCGAACCGTCGGCGCTCGCACAACGACTGCTCAACGAAGCCAGCGAGGTCGACCCCTTCGAGTTCATCGGATCGTTCGCATCCCACGCCGTCAACGGACGAGATGCCGACAAGTTTCTCGATCGTGAGGGATTCGGCGCGCCTTGATCGTTGACACGGGACCGTTCGTTGCCGCTGCCAATCGCGACGATCGCGACCACGATGCCTGCCGGCGAATCTTCTCCGCAGCCAGGGGATCACTACACGTTCCGGCGATGGTGGTAGCCGAGGCGACGTTCATGATCGACGTTCCGGTGGAGCGATAGCCGAGGCTGCCTTCCTCCGCTCGCTGCGGTCTCCCCGCTACGTCATCGAAGCCCCAACCAGCTAAGACCTCCGACGAGCAGCGGAACTCATCGAGCGATATGCAGACCTACGCCTCGGCGGCACAGACGCTTCCGTCATCGCCCTCGCCGAAAGACTCGGCGACTGCACAATATTCACATTGGACCGTCGACACTTCGCTGTCGTTCAGGCCTCCGTCGCCGGAGGCCTCACCCTCCTTCCGTAGAGATCTGCGCCAACGAAGTCGCCGTCCGCCGCGATCTCACAGGCCTCCATCGAATCCTCGCGTCATCGGAAACCTCGTCACGGTCGACGAGCGCCCTGTGTCAGCGGCCATCGAATTCTGCCCGCTGGCGAGCCACCCCCTTCTGCCCACTGACGAGGACTTGAACGCCAAGCGTGACCGGCTGGCCGAAGTGAACGTCCCAGGCCGGCACGTATCTCAAGGGGGGTTTGGGGTGTCATCGAGTGTGAAACCAACGATAGGGGGCGGTGAGGCCACGCACTTCGCCGGATATGCCTCGCGGACCTCGGCGTTCCGGGTCGCGATTGAGTGGGGCTTCAGCGAGGCGTGCTGTGACCGATCGAAAGTGCCGATACAGAGTGGGCGTTCGCTGTGGGGACAGCTGCGGATATGGGCGGAGGAACTGCCACCCGTTCGCAGCTGCGTGTCAGTATCGACACATGGACGCGATCGAGATCCGCGCGGCGACCCCCGACGACGCTGATGCAGTTGAGTGCTATCACGACCGCTGCTTTACGAGCACGTACTCCTCGCAGCTGCTCGCGGGCGAGTTTGAGGCCCCGGACCGAGAAGGCACCAGGCAGCAACTGCACGACTGGTTCCAGCCGGAATCCGAGTTCGAGACGCGGGTAGCCGTCGTCGATGGCGTGCCGATCGGGCACTTCACGGTCAGCGGCAACCAGCTCGTCCACCTGTTCGTCGAGCCAGACCACCAAGGCATGGGCCTCGGTCGCCGATTGCTCGCGGAGGGCGAGGCGATGATCGCCGCCGGCGGCCACTCGGACTTCGAGTTGCATGCCAGGGTCGAAAACCTCGCTGCGATCGCCTTCTACGAGGCGGTGGGCTGGACCGTGACCGACCGTCTGATTCACACCGTCGAGCACGGCATCAGCTACGACGAGCACGTCCTCCTCAAGCACCGCCCGTAGCGGTTGGGTGTTTCGGGATCCGGCGCACGCGAGGGCCTGGCCCGTGGCCCGCGAGCGTTGCCGTGCGGGTAGCCACTCGCCAAACTGCGCGTTTCGACTGGACGGGCATCCCTCGACCCTGCCTGATTGAGTCTCGGCCGCGCCGACAAGAGTTGCGTCTCCGCGTCCACGATGAGATTCGAACGCTACGGCGGTGTCGTGGGGCAGAGCCGGACGTCGTGGTCGTTGCCGGCGGGTCTCGCAGCGGATTCTGGCCAAGATTTCGATTGCCGGTCAACGCTTTCGTCGCCAGCGGTGTCAGCCGTGGTGTGGAATGCGTCGTGTCGACATCTCAACCGCACGTCGACGGTGACGTCGAGGCTCGGGTTGAGCATGACGCGTATGCGATCTACGAGCGTCACTATCGCGAGATGGTGGGTCTTGCTCGGTTGCTCGTCGGCGACGTCGCGACAGCAGAGGACATCGTCCACGACGCAACGATCGGCCTGCATGCTTCGCTTCAGCGGGTGCGGGATCCTGACCTCTTGGTGGCGTACTACCGGTCGATCGTGTTGAGCCTGGCAACCATGTGCGGCGACCCGAGCGCTCTGCGGTACTCAGCGCCGTCGTCGCGCTGCCTCGCCGACAGCGGGAGTGCGTGCTGTTGCGCCACTACTCCGACCTCAACGAACGCTCGATCGCCGACACGCT
>JANOKQ010000081.1:0-2390 GCA_031419375.1 Acidimicrobiaceae bacterium | reverse complement strand
GATGTGGTGCTCATCTGGGGCGCGACCGGGGGCATCGGCGCCTACGCGGCGCAGTACGTGCTCAACGGCGGGGGCATCCCGGTGTGCGTGGTCAGCTCGGCCGACAAGGCGGGCATCTTGTCGTCGATGGGTGTCGAGGCGATCATCGATCGCCGCGCCGCGGGCTATCAGTTCTGGAAGGACGACCACACTCACGACGAGGGCGAGTGGCGACGCCTCGGCAAGGACATCCGCGCCCTGGTTGGCGAGGATCCCGACATCGTCTTCGAGCATCCCGGCCGGTCGACGTTTGGGGCGTCGATGTATGTGGTCAAGCGCGGCGGCACGGTGGTCACGTGCGCGGCCACCAGCGGGTTCATGATGGAGTTCGACAACCGCCACTTCTGGATGAGGTTGAAGCGCCTGGTCGGCTCGCACTTCGCCAACTACAAAGAGGCGTGGGAGGCCAACCGGCTGATCAGTAAAGGCATGATCCACCCGGTCCTCAGCCAGGTGTTCAGCCTCGATCAGACCGGCGAGGCCGCGTATCAGGTGCACCACAACATGCACGAGGGCAAGATCGGTGTCCTCGCCCTCGCCCCCGAGCAGGGCCTCGGCGTCACCAACCACGAACTGCGCGAGCAGGTGGCCCCGCAACTCGCCCGCTTCCGTCGCTGACCGCGACGCAAGATGGCCCCCCATCGGGTAGGGCCGTGCCTGATCAGGGTTTGATCAGGGTTTGATCAGGCGGCTTGTACGAGCAGCACCGTCATCCCTGCGAGCGTCATGACGATGAAGACGAACATCGCCAATTGCCTGCCGAGATGACCATCCGTGCCCTCGAGATCGATCTGAATCGGGTCCATGCGGCCATCGTCGCATGGAGCGGTTACAGCTCCGTTACAGCCGACGATCGCTCGGGCAAACGAGCGGTGGCCGGTACTGTTGGGGCGATGGCGACCGATCTCGTGCGAATCGTCATGATCGGTGCAGGCGGCCACGCCCGGGTCTGCCTCGAGGCTCTGGCCGATCGGCCCACCCATCTGGTGATCGGTGCGGCAAGCAACGACGGTGTGGCAATCGACCGATTCGGCGTACCGATGTTGGGGCTCGATGACGACCTCGCCGCCCTCGCTTCGACGCACCGCGTCGATCAGTGGTTCGTGGCGATCGGCGACAACGCAGCACGGGAGCAGGCGACCGAACGAGTTCGGGCGATCGGCGGTTCGCTCGCCACGGCGATCAGTCGTGACGCGCGATTGTCCCGTACCGCAGTGATCGACGCCGGTGTCGTCCTGATGCCTGGCGCCATCGTGAACGCGGCCACCACCATCGGTGCCGGGGCGATCGTCAACACCAACGCGTCGGTCGATCATGACTGCACGGTCGGAGCGTTCGCGCACATCTCCCCTGGCGTCGCCATCGCCGGCGGTGTCACCATCGGTGCCGGGGCGTTGGTCGGCATCGGGGCACGGGTTCTGCCCGGCCTGACCATCGGCGAAGGCGCGGTGGTGGGGGCCGGGGCGGTCGTGGTGCGTGACGTTGCACCCTGGGCCGTGGTCGCCGGGGTTCCGGCCAGGGTCCGCCGGTGAGCGGTTCGGCCGCCGTGGTTCGGCGGGTCGTCGATGTCGCCGCGGCCACGATCGGGTTGGCCGTCACGGCACCCGTGGTGGTCGTCGCCGCCGGAGTGGTGAGGGTGGCGCTCGGGCGCGACGTGTTGTTCCGGCAGGTTCGCTTGGGCCGTGCTGGTCGTCCATTCACGCTGTTGAAGTTCCGTACGATGAAACACGCCGCCCCGGGACGAGATGGCCCAGAGTTCGATCGCGAGCGCCTCAGCACGCTTGGTACGTGGCTTCGTCGCACCAGCATCGACGAGCTGCCCTCACTGTGGAACCTGCTGCGCGGCGACATCACCCTCGTGGGGCCTCGCCCGCTCCCGGTTCACTACTGGGACCGCTACCGGGGGACGGAGTACCGGCGGTTCGAAGTGAAACCCGGCATCACCGGGCTGGCCCAGGTGAACGGTCGCAACCTCGTCGATTGGCCTGAACGGCTCGCGCTCGACGTGGAGTACGTCACCACCAGATCGCTGCGCGGCGACCTACGGATCCTGTTGCGAACGGTGCCAACGGTGCTGAGCGGCGACGGCGTTTCGAACGGAACTGCCGTCACCATGCACGCGCTCCCCGACGACCGACCGGTGGCCGCTGACGTGTGACGTGCGACGGTGCTTTGAACCAGCGCTGCCAGTTGACAGTCACTGCTGCCGGTAGGCGGTGAGGGTACGGTCGATGACCAGTTGCTGGTCGAACTCGTGCGTGGCCTTGCGTTGCGCGGCTTCACCGAGGGCGGCCCACGCATCACGCCGCTCGACGAGCCCGGCCAGCGTGTGCGCCAGCGCGGCGGGATCG
>JANOKQ010000080.1:0-5832 GCA_031419375.1 Acidimicrobiaceae bacterium | reverse complement strand
GTGAACGCACCTGGCCACTGACGTGGTCGACTGCGGCGAGGGTGGCTTCACTGAAGGAGCCGGGCCGCTCCCACGGGACCAGATGATCCCCATCGACGGCAACCACGTGGGCGCCAAGCGCGGCGGCGAGGGCACGCTGCTTGCGCGGCTTCACCAACCGGTCCTGCTCGGTGATCACCGCGGCAGCCGGCACGTCGAGTGATGGTGCCCACGACCGGGCGTCGTAGCTGCTGAGCGCGCGACCGGCCTGCACGATCGACACCGAATCGCCACGTCGTGTCTCGGCCTCGAGCCACGCTACGTAGGGCAGCAGCTCGTGCGCAGGACCGAGCAACCGACGGATGCCCATCCGTAGCCAACTGGGATACGCCCAACTGCGTAGGATCGGACCGACCAGCCGGACCGCTTTCCAACGGGCCCGCTCGCGCATGGTGGCCAGCCATTCGAGTGCCGTGGCCTGCACGACCAACCCGGCCACCAGGTCGCGATGGCGGCGGGCGAGCAACATCGAGATCGGCCCGCCCATCGAGTACCCGACCGCGATCACCGATTGCAGATCGAGCGCGCGGACGATGGCGGCAGCGTCATCGGCGGCGGCCTCCAATGAGAACGGGGTCGAATTGCGCAACCCGCGACCGTGGCCATGGTGATCGACAGCCACAAACGAGTAGCGCTCGGCCAATGCCTCATACGCCGTGAAGAACTGCAGGTCGCCGCTCGCCGTCCACCCGTGCAGCAACAGCAGCGTCGGGGCAGCGGGATCGGCGTGGCGGTGGATACGGGCGAACGCCTCACCACGGCCCGGTACCTGCACGGTTCGGCCCTCGGGCAGCCACGGGATTCGGATGGTTTCTTCGCTCATGACACTCCTGTAGATCTGTTGGAATCTGTAGATCCCAGTCGTTCGGTTGATCCGGCCACCGCGGACGATGCGACCCCGGTGTACTCACGTAACCTCACGCCGGCGTCTGCCACCGACCGCAGCATCCACGTGCTCAGTTCGTGATCCGCTCCTGCCACCACCACGCCCGCCGCGGTGCGGCCCGCCGCACACGCCAGCGCAAATGAGCCGGCAACAGCGCCAGCGAGATCGGCGGTGCGTCCCTCCGCGCCAACCAGGTGGGTCACTCGTGCACCATCGGCGGCGGCGCCACGAACCTCGACTCGCACTCCACCACGGTCGCCGTCACGGTGCGGCGGGGACAGCATCGGATGCCGCGCAGTGAGCCGGTCGCGACGTGTCGCCGACACCCGCGCCGAGATCCGCTCGGCGTCGGGAAACGCCAAGTGCAACAGCAGCGGATCGGCAACCGCAGCGCGGTAGCAGTCGGCGGGGCCGATCGGTTCCGGGAACCAGCACAGCTCGCGGCCGCTGCCACCGGACCGCTCGATCCATTCGCCGTCGTGCCAGCCGACTGCTCGACCAGCGAGGGCGTCGTGGTGCCGACGAGCACAAGCCGGACCGGCAGTGCCGTGCATGGCCACATGGATCTCGTCGACGATGGAAAGTCGCTCGCCCAGGTGGTGCGCCAACACCCCCGTGAGGCCGGGGGACACTCCCGCCCCGACGACAACCGACACCCCGTGATCCTTCGCCGTGGCGTGCTCGGACAGCATCGCCGCGACGTCGGAGGGATCATCGCCGAGCGACACCACGTGCACGCCTTCCTCGGTGAAGGTTGCCACACACTCCGCATGCGGCGAAGGGACCGCGACGATCACCACATCGGCGGCCACGAGATCCCCGACCGAATCGACAACGATCCCGCCATGATTGGTCACCGCTCGCCGTGCCGCGAGATGGTCGAGATCGAACCAGGCGAGGCGGACAGGGAACGATCGCAGCATCCGCCCGATCGCCTGACCAGTCACCCCACTGCCAAGGATTCCCACGATGGGTGACGGTCGTTCCGCCGAGCCCGCACCGATCACGAGCGGGGCACGCGCAGCTCTCGCCACCCGCCCTGTTGCGGCGGAACACCGCCCTTGCCGCGCAACCGCAACCCCCCGGCCAAGATGCTGGCAAGCGACAGCGCAAGCAGCGCCCGGCGAAGCAGTTTCATCGCCGCGAAGCGTACCCCTCGATTACCGTTGCAGATCTGCCGGACGTACCGGGCGCAACATCGACGCCCTCGTTTCCCGGCCGAGGATCGCGTGCGAACAGAACGCGCTCTCGCGCTCTGTCTCGACCACGTCGATGCCGCGGCGGGACTTGAACCACCCGCGCCATCCGTAGGGCGGCACCCGGCAGTGCGGAGATCATCCGCTACGACATGCCGGCAACGATGGCCGACGGACGCTACGTGGTCCACTTGGCGGCGTGGAAGCATCACAACGGCCTGGACCCGATCCCCCACTTCGACGGGCCGGTCGAAGATGAGATCACGCCATTCCGGGTGGCCAAGGACACCGTGCGATAGCCATACGACAAGCCGATTCCCTACGACCTCGTCGAGCGCCTCGTCGCCGAACTCGTCAACGACCGGTGATCCGTCGGGGTGACGTCAGATCGAGGCGATGGCGACGCTGGGGTGGCCGACGGCGAGGCGAGTCAGGTCGCCGGGATCATGTGTGAGGACCACGCCACCACCGAAGCGGATCGCTGTCGCGACGACAAGCGCATCAATGGCCAGCTCGCTGCCAGCGCCCGCCGCAGCAAGAAGGTACCCGGCGACTCGAGCGGTACGCGCCCCCGTGGTCTCTACTTGCGCGAAGCCGCGCGCCAGGACCGAATCGATGGTGGCGTCGGTGCCGCCGCCCCGGTACAGCTCCACAAGCACTGCCGACGGCACCCGCACCGGGAAGTTCCTCTGGTGGGCGCTGCGAAGCGCGGCGCGCACGAGCTGATGACGCTGCAGATCTTGGTGTGGACGTGCGAGCGCAGACAGCGCTTCGCTGTCGAGAACTAGACCATCCGGCTCGTTCTCAGCGAACTGAGGAACGAGCGGCTGATTGCCAACGACGGAACCGGCCGCAGCGCGAGCTGGCACCGAGTCGGCGCTTGAACGACGCTGCGGAGTATCCAGATGTACTGGCGCGCGGACCTGACGTGGACCTGGGCACACGACAAAGGCCCCCCTTTCGGGGGCCTTTCGGGCCTGTGACCAGGTGCTTTTCAGTGGGGCTACACAGAATCGAACTGTGGACCTCATCCTTATCAGGGATGCGCTCTAACCGACTGAGCTATAGCCCCTCTGGCAGCACAAGAGGCTACCGCACCGGCCTGCAAACCCTCCGCCGAAATGGCGAGAGGTGTCGTCGGCACCTCGACGCGATCACTGCTGACTGGCGCGTGAGCGAATGGTCGAGCGTGCCGGGCCCCGGGCGACGACCTCCTCTTCGAGCACGCTGACCCGCACCCCACCGACGAGGTCGGTGATGAGGTTGAACAACGTGGCCAAGAGCACCGCCAACCCGGTCAGGCCAACCGATACGAACAGGCCTGCGACCCACGCGCTGTGGTAGATCTCGCCACCGTTGAACTCGAAGCTCTCCCAACCGAACTGTTCGAAAAACTTTTCCACGTTGTCGACCGTTCCCGTCGCGTGGGCGACGTTCCACAACAGCACCCCGGCCACCAAACAGACCATGAACAAGATGACGTTGAACACGATCGCCACCTTGAACACGCTCCACGTATCGACGTGGCGAACCACCCGAGTGACCCGGCGAACCCTCGGCTTGCCGCGTCGGAACGTCACCGGGCGCTGCAGTGGACGCACCGGCAGCACCATGCCGGTGCTTTCGTCAATGAACACCTCATCACCGAGTGGGGCCCCGTACCCGTCGATGGAAACGAGATCGTCCAGTGGTGCCGGCGTGGGAACCATCACCTCGGTCAGCGGCGGAGCAGTGATCTTGCCCCGCGCATCCACCTCGGCCGGACGGTCGAAGGTTGGGGCGAGTTCCGTCGGGGCGCTTGCCGCTTGAGTGACCATGGGGATCGCCATCGTGGCCTGGTCCCGGTCCACAGCGGTTCCGGCGGGCGTGGCCGCAAGCACATCCCGATTGGGTCGGTCGGCATCACCGGTGCCATCAGAACCCCGGGACTGGGGCTGCGTGGGACGCTCCGTTGGCGGATACGTCAGGTCGGCTTCGACAATTGACGGCAACTCGACCGCGTCAGCCAGCGGATCGACCGGCACCACCGGCTCGCTCAGGCGATTCAGCCGGTCGAGCACATCGGCTTCGCGCTTTGACACCGCAGCGCGTGGCACCCGCTTGGCGGTGGTCCCACCCCGTGAGGCCGACACCTGCGGCTCCTTCGATGCCGCGCCCGCCGCCTTCTTACCGGCCGGGCGCGTCACACGTCCTGCCCCGGCAGGTTTCGGCACGCTCGGCTCACCGGTGGTCACCCCACGAGCATAGAGAATTCGGCTGCCGCAACCGCCGCACCCTGCGCGGCCGCGGTCACGGGCCGTCACCGGCGCGAGCGGTAGCCCGAGCCGACCCGACCCGAACCACGACGGTTACCTCGCTGGCGGATTGGTCGAACTGCACCAGGGTGGCCCCGTTGCGCAGGGCCAACTCCTGCGCCGCTGCCCGCCCACCGGCCAGGCCGGCGAGCGCCGCCGCGTCGGCAGCGGTGTGGGCCCGTTGGCGGGCAACCATCGCTGACCCAACCTCGGCCACACCGACCGAAACCAACGATGCGAACACGATAACCAGTGCCCCGAGGAGAACAATCTGGCCCTCGTCGGGGCGACACCGGCCTGCCGGCTTCGTCGTATGTACGCGCATCTGCGCCACCATCCTCCGTTCGAATCAGATGTGTGGCCACCGGTAGACCGGCTGCGATGTGGCGCGTCAGTCGCGCAAGATACCGACGTCAGTCGTCGTCGTCGTCGGTGCCGAGGATCGGAGCGACAGACGCCACCGTTTGACCGTCGTCGAGGCTCATCAACCTCACGCCTGTGGCACCACGACCCTGCGAACTGATCTCGCGCACTCCCATGCGGATCATCACTCCGCCGCTCGAGACGGCAACGATCTCGTCGTCGAGCCCAACCATGAACGCTGCCACGACCTTGCCCTTCTTACCGGTGAGCTTGATCCCGATCACCCCGATGCCGCCTCGGCCCTGGGGGTTGAAGTGCTCGAGTTGGGTGCGCTTGCCGTACCCGGACTCGGTCACCATCAAGATCGCCGTGTCGTCGCGAGCGACGTCGACGCTGACGAGCTCGTCGCCGGTACGCAGCTTCATCCCGCGCACACCGCCGGCGGTACGGCCCATCGCCCGCACCTCGCTTTCGTTGAAGCGAATCGTCATACCACTGCGGGCAACCATGAAGATGTCGTCGGTCCCGCTGGTCTCGATCACCTTGACGAGCTCGTCTTTGTCGCGAAGGTTGATCGCGATCAGGCCGTCGCGACGCGAGGAGTCGTACTCGTTGAACGCCGTCTTCTTGACCGTTCCGTTGAGCGTGGCGAAGAACAGGTTGCGTTCGCCAGCAAAATCCCGGGTGTCGATGATGGCCTGGATGGTTTCACCGGCCTGCAACGGCAACAGGTTGACGATGGGCATGCCTTTGGCGGCACGCTCGCGCTCGGGAATGTCCAGCGCCCGTAACCGGTACACCTTGCCCCGGTTGCTGAAGAACAACAAGAACGCGTGTGCGGTGGTGAAGATGACGTCGCGGACCAGGTCATCGGACTTCAGCTTGGCTCCGCTGACCCCACGCCCGCCGCGCCCTTGAGTCTTGAAGTTGACCGCCGGCACGGCCTTGACGTACTGCGCCTCGGTCATCACGATGACCAGCTCGGTGTCGTCGACGAGGTCCTCGATGCTCATCTCGCCCGTGTCGAGCGTGATCGCGCACTTGCGCGGCGTGG
>JANOKQ010000079.1:0-9438 GCA_031419375.1 Acidimicrobiaceae bacterium | reverse complement strand
CTGATGCCCGCCTGCTGCTGGAGGTGGCGCTCGTGCAGCTCACCCACGAAGCCGCGGCGAGTGATGTGGGCGCGTTGATGGACCGCATCGAGCGGCTCGAAAAAGCGGTCGCCAACGGCATCGCCGCCGCGCCTACCCCGGCGGCAACGCCGATCGATCCGGCCACCGGACGAGTGCAGCTCGGCGGCGGCGCCCGGCGCGAGCCACCCCGCGCGGCCGCGGCCGCAGCGAGCCCGCCGGAGCTCCCACCCGAACCGGGCCCGCCGGAACTCCCACCCGAACCGGGCCCGCCCGAAGCAACGACTGCTCCGGCGCAGCCGGGCGCGCCCCCGACGTCAACGGTGGAACACGTTCGGCTTGCGCCAATACCCACGGAAGCAACCGCTGAGTCCGGCATTGCTGGGGCATCGTCGCTGCTCGATCACGCGGTGAGCGCGTGGTCGAGCGAGGTCGTGCCGTCGCTGAAGCCACTCGCCCGGGCGATCTTTTCGGTACCGGCGCTGCTGGGGGCGCGCGATGGTCGGCTCGCTCTCGGGGCACCGAACGATGCGCACCGGGCACGTTGCGAGCAGCATCGCCCCGAGGTCGAGGCGCGGATCAACGCGATCGTCGGCGGCAGGGTTGAGTTGTTGATCGTCACCGAAGCTGGCAACGCCGCCGCCGACGACGCCGACGACGACGCCGACGACGACTCACCGACGTCGACGGCGAGTCCGCCATCGACGTCTCTGCCGGCCAACAGGTCGGGCAACGGGTCGGGCAATAGGTCGGGTAACAGGTCGGGCAATGTCGTGTCGTTGCATCCCGGTGGCGCGCCCGCCGTTGCACCGGCAGGCGATGACGACCACGGCAACGCCAACGATGCCGACATCGATCTCGACGACCTCGTCGACGCCCCGCCTGGGTCGGTGGTCACCCCGATCGAACGACTCGCTCAAGCATTTCCGGGCTCGGAACTGCTCGACGAGCAACGCTGATGGCGGCCATGTACACCACACCCGTCCAGGTGCTGATCGACGAACTCGGTCGGCTACCCGGCATCGGCCCGAAGTCGGCGCAGCGGATCACGTTCCATCTGCTCAAGGCCCCTGCCGACGAGGTCCACCGATTGGCTGCAGCCCTCACCGACGCCAAGGCGAGGGTCCGTTTTTGTGTCCGGTGTTGGAACATCGCCGATGCCGAGATGTGCCCGATCTGCTCCGATGATCGCCGCGACCCCACCGTGTTGTGCGTGGTCGAGGAAGCTCGCGACATCGTCGCCATCGAACGCACGGGCGAGTTCCGTGGCCGCTATCACGTCCTGCTGGGGGCGATGAGCCCACTCGATGGGATCGGACCCGAGGACCTGAAGGTGAAGGAGTTGTTCGCCCGGATCGAGCCGGAAGCCGTGGAAGAGGTGATCCTGTGCACCAACCCCAACACCGAGGGCGAGGTCACCGCGATGTACCTGGCCCGAATGCTGAAGCCGTTCGGTGTGCGGGTTACCCGCATTGCCAGTGGCCTCCCGGTAGGTGGCGATCTGGAGTACGCCGACGAGCTCACCCTCGGCCGTGCCCTCGAAGGCCGCCGCGAAATGTCGTGAAATTCCGTTCTGGTCACGCGTTCCCGCCGCTGAGCCCGATTCACGTGACCAGAACGAGATCTGGTGCGGGGGTTACACGCCGAGGCGTTGACCGACGCGCTCGGCGCGCCGATAGCGGTCGTCGTCGTCGATCCAGTCGGGGTCGAAGGCCACACGGTCGAGCTCCTCCGCCAGGAGGTGGGCGTCGGCTGCGTGGAGCGGCGCGAGGTCCGCCCAACGCCTGGCCTGCTCGGGGTTCGAGGACGTCGTGTCGACTCCGTGCCTCGCCCCCGCTCGAACCCAACGATCCTGCAGCAGCCCCCAGCGACCGCGCCGCCGGCGGCGCAACCAGGCTCGTCCGGTCCGGGTCAGGAGGCCGCCGGCCGCCGCAATCGCGACAACGGTCACCACCGCAGTTGCGTGGTCGCGAACACCGGCGAACGTTGCCTTCACCAGGTCGACCCCGATCGTGTTTGGCCGGGTGTCGCCGGCCAGGGGAACGTTGGACGTGGGGTCGAATGCCTGCCATCCACTCGCCGGGAACCACACCTCCACCCAGGCGTGCGCATCGCTGCCGCGCACCTTCCACACGCCCGAGATCAGGTCCCGCTCGCCGGGCACGTAGCCCGTCACCAGCCGGGCCGGTACACCCTGGGTGCGCAGCATGACTGCGAGTGCCGTGGCGATCTGCTCGCAGAAACCGCGTTGCGATTCGAACAGGAAATCGTCGACGGCATCGACGCCGTCACCGGGCACCGGTGCATCGAGGTCGTACTCGACGTTCGCCCCCAGCCAGGCCTCCATCGCCCGCACCGTGTCGTAGGTGGACGCGCCACGCGCGGTCAGATCGTCGGCGAGGGCGATGGTGCGTTGGCTGACCGTCGCGGGCAGTGCCAGATAGCGATCGAGCTGTGGCGTGGGTCTCGCGTCGAGGTAGTCGGCGACATCACCCTGGTCGCGTAGCGAGGTTGCGGTGATCTCGGCCCGACTCGACACGACCGTGTAGACCGAGCCTTTGGTTAGCACGATGTCGGAGCGCAGCGCGCCGTCGGGCCGCAGCCACACCGTGCCGTCGAAGGTCAGTTGCGTCGGCCGGTAGGCGGCGAAGACGACGTTGGGCTGGTCGACTTCGACGAAGTACGTCTGCACGAAGGGGGTGGTGCTCACACCCGACCACGGCTCGTCCAGGTCACCGATCGCAGGTGGCACCTTGATCGTCGGGCCGTTGTGTTGCTGGCCGAGATCTTGGTCCGCGTACCAGAACCGGCCGTCGAAATCGGCAAAGGTCTGTCCCCGCCAGAAGTCGGGTTCGGGAGCGCGCACACGCATCACCACGTCGTCACTGAGGGGTCCGCGGATGGAGGTGTCGAGCGATTCGGCAAAGCCCGGGTACCCGCCGTTGCTGCCGCCAGTTGTATCGCCGCCTCTCGTTCCGTCACCGGGGTCGCCGCGTTCGGTGGGGGTGCCATCGGGCCGAGACAGCACGCCTGGCGCGCCCACCGGTCGTTGGTTGTCGAGGAAGGTCGGCAGGGTGAGCGGAGCGGGACCCGACGGCACCGACACCATCGACAGCAGCGTCACAGCAGCAACAGCACCTGCGCCCACCCTGAGACCTGCCCGTGCAGCGGCGTGGCCCCAACGCTGTGATGCGGCCCCGGATGCGGCGCGTGGAGACCCGGGCGCGGCGGTGACCACGAGCGCGGCGATCAAGCAGATCAACCACAGCCCGAGCCATGCGGTGAGCCGGCCGTCGACGCGCAGACCACCCGCGTACGTTGCGACCACAACCGAGATTGCCAGGCTGACCCGGGCGGCGCGCCGATCCGTGCACTCGAACCCGACCAGCACGACGAGCAGCATCAGTAACTGCGGAAGCGGACCGTGCAGCAGCGCCAGCAGGTCGATTCCTCCGCTGTTGACGAACATGATCACGGCGAGCGCGGCGATCGAAGCGAAGGTCACCAGGGCGCGCCACGCGGCGGGGATCGGGCGCCCGGATCGCAGGAGGTGGGTGGTGAGCGCGGCGGCGGCGATCGTCCCGAGTGCCACCAGCCCGGTGGCGATCGGGGTGCTCTCGAGCGCGCCGGCCAGCATCAGCGATGCGGTTCCCGTGGCGGCCGCGGTGGTCCAGCGCGCCCGCGGGGTGAGCGTGGTGTCCGGTTCGGTCCTGCCGCCTCGCCCGATCTGCTGCGCGATTCGTTGACGGCGACCGATCTGGATCCGAGGGGCAGACGGAACGCAGCTCGCGCTCCACCGGGCTGCAGCGTGGCCGTCGGTGATCGGTACGGCGGGCCCGTCACCGGTAGCCGCCCAGGCATGAGCACCGGAGCGGCGGGCCTCGTCGAGCGACCACCTGCAGCGGCCGGCTTCGTCGTCGAGGTCGGCCGCTGCCGGGTTGGCGCGCACGATCCAGCGCTGTGGCAACGGATCGTGCTGGTCGTGGACCACAAGCGTCCCGGTGCGCAGCGACGACGCCCAGTGCACCGAGCGCTCACTGTCGCCGTCGTGCCACGGCCGGATCCCGTCGATCTCCTCACCGCCGATGCCGGAGTTCGTGCCCTCGACTTCGGTATCGCTGTGGCCGTCGGCCATTTCCACGCGCGCTCCTGGACCGCTCGGAGGCGGGGCGATGACGAGACCGCCGATGTCGACGCGTTCACGGCGCTCCCACCACACCAGCCCGGCGGCGCCCGCAGTGCGGATGCGGGTCTCGAGGTGATCGATCACCCCGCGCTGGGTGAAGCAGGCGTCGGCGTCGAGCCCGCCCGCCGTTACCCAGCCGCTCGCCACGTCATCGCCACGATCAATGATCCGCAGATGCACCACGTGAGGCGAGTCAGCGAGCCGCACGGCGACGGCGGAGTTGGCGTTTACTTCGGTGTGCGCGGCGACGGCGAGCTGCGTCCTCGCCGCTCGAGTGAGCCGCCACCAGCCGCCTCCGACCGCGCCGACGGCACCGACTGCCAGGATGGCCAGGACCACCACCACCGACGCAGCCCCAGTGAGCCAGGCAATCGCGTACGCGGCACACCACCCAGCGACCAGCGCCACGCCGCCAGGTGCCACCCCAACCGGGCGGGCCATGCCGCGATCCCGGCGAGGTGTGGGCCGGTTTGCCGCGTTCCGGTTCACGCCGATGGCGGGCGGACCCGGGCGAGGCATTCGCCCACGACGTCTCGTCCCGCTGCCAACGAGCCGTCGATCACCAGCACCCGGTGGGCCAACGCGGGCACCGCGACGGTGGCGATGTCGTCGGGCACCACATACGCCCTCCCGCGCAGCATCGCCATCGAGCGCGCCAGGCCGATCAGCGCCACACCGGCCCGAGTCGAAGCACCGAGTCGCACTCGCGGATGCGTGCGCGTCGCGTCGAGCACTTCCACTACGTACCGGGCGATCGGCTCGGCCATGTGGATCTGCTCCACGATCGTGCGCGCCACGGTGATCGCCTGTATCGGGGCAACGGGCACCACGCCCGCCAACTGGGTTCGCCCGCGACGTCCCGCGAGCACCTCCACCTCGTCGGCAAAGCCGGGGCGGCCGGGGGTGACGACCGCGGCGAAGCGATCGAGCGCTCCCTCGCCGAGACGGTGGGTGCCGAGGAGCTCGAGCGGGTTCTGGGTGGCCACGAGCATGAACGGGTCGGGCAACCGGTGGGTCACACCGTCGACCGACACGGTGGCTTCCTCCGCCGCCTCCAGCAGTGCCGCTTGGGTGCGCGGGCTGGTCCGGTTCAACTCGTCGAACACGACGATGTTGGCGAACACGGGGCCGGGACGAAAGCGAAGCGTCATCGATTCCCGGTCGGGGACCATCGAACCGGTGACGTCACCGGGCAGCAGATCGGGGGTGCCTTGGATGCGGTGGCAGGTTCCCCCGACGGCCGCGGCGAGCACTTGGGCGAGCAGCGTCTTGCCGACACCGGGGATGTCGTCGATCAGCAGGTGGCCCCGCGACAGCAGGCAGGCCACGGCGATCTCGGCCACACCATGGGTTCCGGCCAGCACCTGATCGAGCGCGCCGATCAGTTCGAGTCCGACCTGGCGGCCGGCTTCGAGCGTGTTCGGGTTGAGGTTGCCGGGTCGTAATGACTCTGGCGTCACCGCCCGTTCCGGCGGTGCCCAGTGCCGGGTCCCGCGCTCGTCAGTGGTTCGATCGTCGACATGTTGCATGACCATTGGAGAGTTCATCGGCCAGATGACGACCAAACTCCAGCACGATTTCCACGGACTCGAGCTAAAAAAGCAACCGAGGTACCACTCCTGGACCTGGTAGCGGGCGGACGGGCCAACTCCAGAGGCGGTACCTCGGTTGCTTTCATGGCGAGCTTGATGCGGGATCTAGGATCTCGGATCGGCGATCGCTATGTGTCAATTACATTACAACGATGACGGCAACATGTCAAGTGTTACGAGAACAAATTTTGGGTATGACACGAAAATTCCTCAGACGGTGCGCACCACCAGGGCATCTCCCTGACCGCCGCCGCCGCACAACGCAACCGCTCCCAGCCCGCCACCACGCCGGGCCAGCTCATACAGCACGGTCAGCGCCAGCCGGTTGCCGCTCATCCCAATCGGGTGGCCGAGGGCGATCGCCCCGCCGTTGACGTTGACGATCTCGTCGCTGATCCCCAGATCGGCCATCGAGGCGATGCCGACCGCGGCGAACGCCTCGTTGATCTCGAACAGGTCGACATCGGCGACCGTCTTGCCGGCCTTGTCCAGTGCTTTCATGATCGCTCGGCTCGGCTGGTGCAGCAAGGATGCGTTGTCCGGGCCGGCCACCATGCCGTAGCTCACGACCTGGCCGAGCGGGGTGATGCCGCGGGCGTTCAGTGCCTTTTCGCTCATCATCACCACGGCCGAGCCGCCATCGCTGATCTGCGACGCATTCGCCGCAGTGATCGTGCCCGCCTTGTCGAAGGCCGGCTTCAGGCCGCCGAGGCTCTCCATCGTGGTGCCGGGGCGCACGCCCTCGTCGGTTTCCACCAGGATCGGCTCACCCTTGCGCTGGGGGACGCCGACGGGCACGATCTCGTCGGCAAGCCGCCCGTCTTTGATCGCGTTCGCGGCCCGCTCGTTCGACTTCATCGCCAGGTCGTCTTGCTGCTCGCGGGTGATCCCGCCGGCGGTGTAGCGCTCGGTGCCGAGGCCCATCAGGCAGGCGTCGAACGCGCACCACAGGCCGTCTGTGATGATCGCGTCGGCGAGCTCGGTGTTGCCGTAGCGGAACCCGGCCCGGGCACCCTGGGCGAGGTACGGGGCGTTGGTCATGCTCTCCATCCCGCCGGCCACCACGATGTCGGCATCGCCGGCGGCGATCATCTGGTCGGCGAGGTAGATGGTGTTGAGCCCCGACAGGCACACCTTGTTGATGTTGACGCTCGGCACGCTCATCGGGATGCCGGCCTTCACCGCGGCCTGGCGAGACGGGACCTGCCCCTGGCCGGCCATCAGCACCTGACCCATGAGGACGTGCTCCACCTCGTCGGGTGCAACTCCGGCGCGGGCGAGAGCTTCGCGGATCGCGAAGCCACCGAGATCGGCGGCACTGAGCGATGCGAACGCACCGCTCATCTTGCCGATCGGCGTGCGCGCTCCGGCGACGATGTACGAACCAGCCATGGCGGAATCTCCTTCTCGGCGTCTCCAGGGACGTCCCCGGGACGTAGTGCACTCAGCGTAGGCGCGCGCTGTGGCGTGAACGCAGCGCCGCGTAGTTGTCCACAGGCTGGTCAGAGGCCATTCCCAGGTCAGGCCGTATTTTCGCGTGTCGGCCTACGCCGCCAAATGTCGTCGAATACCGTCATTTTGTGGTCCGTTTGGGGTCTGTGTGTGGTCTGTCGAGACGCGGGCTACGGGTTTTCGATGCCCACACCGATGAGCTCGACGGCACCGTCGGTGAGCAACAGCCCGTAGACGACGAAGGCCCTGACGACCTCCCCAGTTCCGACCACGACGCGGGCGACGGTGACGCCTTCGACAGCCTCGGGGAGGTCGTCGAACTGCACCGCGAAGCGCTCGACGATGGTCGGCAGGTCGAAGACGATGAAGTCCGTCGCTGACGGCTCGCCCGCTGGTCCTCTCTCGGCCCCGAGTTGGCTGTCGAGCTGGCTGTCGAGCTGGTCGAAGAAGTCGGTGCTGACGCGGACGACCCTACGGTCGCTCACTCCTCGGGAGGCAGCGCGATCCCACGCGCCGCCAGCAACTCGCGCCCGCGGCGGCGGATCCGAGCAAGGAAATCCGGCGGCAGCGTCGAGAGGTCGGTAACGATGCTCTCATCGACGACCCGATGGCGCTCGGCGAGCGGAAGCTTCTCGAGCTCCTCGATCGTCCTCACCGGCTTCTCGTCCATGCTCATGAAGGTACTGCCCCGCGTTCGTCGGCGGAGCAGTCTCATCCGGATTCTCGATGGTGTCGTCGAGGCGTGGATGTTGGGTCGCCAGCGCTGCGCCAGGACCGAGCGGGGGTCGGGTCTACGTGTGCGGCCCGCGCCTCCCGGAACACGTCGTCGAGTCATTACGGCCAGATCGGGCGCAGCGGCGCGAAGCACCTCGCTCTCGACCACCTCACCCTCGCGCCGTCCTTACCACTCGATGCGCTGCGGGACCAGCGCTGTCGCTTTGCCGAGCAACTCGGCCCGGAACCGCCTGACGTCTCAATGGACGTTCGGCGCCTCATCGACGAACAGCGACGCGCACATCAATGGCTCCGGGACGCGCAGGCGCGCCTTCGCCATGCCGAACAGGATCGCGACCGGCTCGGCCCGATCGCCGAACTCAGCCTCAGCTGATCGCCGCGAGCTTGGGCCACAGGTCGGCGGTTTCGTAGCCGAGTGCCCAGATGGCGATGCCGGCGGTGCCCGCGTCGATGGCGGCGCGGGCGCGTTGTACCACCGAGTCGGTGTCGGGGTAGAACACGGTGCGGCGCACGGTGCAGGTGACCGTTCCAGTGACGGGACTGAGCCGTAGGGCGGCGGCCAGGGCGCTGCCGTCAGCCGGGGCGACGGTGTTGGCGCGCCCGACCGGGATCACGTACTCGGGTGCCGGCAGGGCCGCCGTGCGGGTGCCGGTGAACGATTCGTCGTAGGTGAACTTCATCTCGCCGCTCACGTCTCGCGCTGGTGTCGCACCCTTGCCGGCGGCGAGCGCGCCAGCGTTCTCCATCTGTACTGCGCGGGTGGTGAGGTCGGCGTTCACGGGGCAGGTGCCGGAGATGACGGTGGCCCAGCTGCGCCCGTAGGTGGGCACGCCGATTTGCACCTTGCCGATCATCGGGCCGGCCACGCCTTGCACGTAGGAGATCACGTCGTTCACCCACACCATCGGCGAGATCGGCCCGGGGCGGCTGACGCTCCAGTCGTACACCATCAGCCGCAGCCGGTCGACCGAGGCGATGATCTCGGGCCATGCGTACACGGTGTAACCCTGCGCCCCGCCGGCCCAGATCGGTGGCACGGTCACCGACAGCAGCTTGCCCTGGGCGTGGAGCGCGGTGGCGAGCTCGTTGACGAACGCGGCCCAAACCGGCCGGGTGGTCGGCCACGAGGCGCGGCCGTCGCTGAATGCGAAGCCCTCGTAGTCGAGGTCGATCCCTTCGTAGCCACGGCTCATCACCAACGCGACGATGGCGTTCACGTGCTGGGTGCGCGTTGCCGGGTCGGCCAGGATCGCCGCCATCGTCAGCTTTCCTGTGCCGTCGGTGATGCTCGGCACGACCTGGATGCCACGGTTGCGCAGCGTCTGCACCGCGGTCGTGAGCGTGCTCTCGGCACCGCTGGTGGCGATGGTCGTTGCGCTCGTGGCGGAGAAACCGAACGGCGAGGTTTCGGCGAACATGTTCTCGTAGCCCTGGCCGGCGTTGAACACGCGCAAA
>JANOKQ010000078.1:0-2296 GCA_031419375.1 Acidimicrobiaceae bacterium | reverse complement strand
CGCGCCAGCAGAGATCCGCCCGCCGACGCCTGACCAGTTGCAACGACTTGTCGCGTCGGTTGAGGCGTCGGACCCGGACTTCGCGACGTATCTGTGGCTGGCGGCATCGACGGGTGCGCGTCGTAGTCAGATGCTCGGCTTGCGGTGGGCGGACATCGACTTTGCTCACTCAGCGATCGGGTTCAGCCGCGCCTACGTGGACGGGCCTGTCGGGCCGGTGCTGCGTGCCACGAAGACCCATCGCACTTATCGGGTCGCCGTCGATGCCGAAAGCATGCTGCGCCTTGTCGATCACTATCGCCGGGCGACCGATCGCGGTGGGGTGCCGGCGAGGAGAGAAGGGTTCGTGTTCACCGCCGAGGCGCACGGTGGGGCACCGTGGTTACCGAACCGGGTGACCAAGACCTTCATCGGGTATCGGCGCCGGGCAGGTGTCGGCGAGTTCAGGTTGCACGACTTACGGCACTTCATGGCAACTCAGATGCTCGCCCATGGTGTTGCCGTGGTGACCGTCGCGCAACGACTTGGCCACGCCCGCGCGTCGACGACCCTGAACGTCTACGGCCATTGCGTTCCGGGTGCCGATCGTGACGCCGCCGACTACATCGCCGACCTCCTCACCGGCGAGGCAGATCGAGTACGTGCCTTTTGATGACCTGTCAGCAAGGCTTGTGGGTCGGCTCCGACTCTGAATGCTCGCACAGGTGGTTCAGGGAACCACCTGTCGTCCGCCGAGTCGGTTGGTCGCGGTGCCTCGAGTCGAAGTTCGGGTCTGTCGCCTGCGAGACGCGGAATGGGCGTTGGTCAGGCTGCAAGGCAGCTTCATCCGAGCGGGTTGCCTTCCGCCACAAGGGTGTCGTTGGCCGTGCGTGCTTCGATGTGGGTGATCGCTGCGTTTGCGTTCGGAGCAGTGGTGATCAGGCGGAGAAAGTAGCCCTCGGGTCCGGCATCGATTCGGGTGGTGGTGCCGTCTGCGAATGTGACGACGGCCGTGGTTGCCGGTTGGGGGATCCAGCCGTAGATGCGGATGAGTGTGGCCTGCCCGTCGAGGGTGAGGTTGGGTGAGCCGGCCCAGGGGCGCCCGGTGGGGTTCTCGGCGCCCCCAGGCCAGGGCCCGCAGCCGGCCTCGTCGTAGGTCCAGGTGCCTTGGGGGTCTCTCGTGCCAACGATGGAGGCGTCACCTGTCCGCCCATTGATCACGGAGAACTCAACGAGGTTGCCCAAGCTGTCGGTGTCGCTGGCGACGAGTCGGGCGTCATCGATGTTGAGGCCGCAGACGGATTCGACGAACTCTGTTGTGCCTGTACTGAAGGCTCCGGAAACGGCTGCGACGCCAGCGCCGAGGAGCGCGCCCGTGACGGCGATTCCAGCCAGGACTGGTCGCCGGGCCGGACGTCGACGTGGCGAAAGCGGTGTAGCTGTCTCGCGAGTGAGCCTGCCGATCGGTGGTGGTGTGGTGTGGATACTGTCCGCGTAGTTGTTGAGGCCGTTGCGGATGTCGTGGTCGGTGATGTTCATGGTTGAAGTTCCTTTCTGAGGGTGCGCAGACCGCGCGTGAGGAGGGACTTGACTGTTCCGGGGCGGCATCCGAGAAGGTTGGCGATTTCGCGTTCGCTGAGCTCCTCGTAGAAGCGCAGCACGATCGCAGCGCGCTGGCGCGGGGTGACCGACTTGAGGGCGTCGCTCATGGCGATGCCTTCGTCGGGTTCGACGAGAACGTCGGTGGCGACGGAATGTCGACGTTCAAGAGTTCTGCGACGGAGCCAGTCGCGGCACCTGTTGACGACCGCGGCTCGCAACCAGGCTGTCGGTTGCTCAATGGTCGCCCAGTTCTTGTGCAGTTGTTCGAAGGCGTCCTGAACGATCTCCTCCGCGAGCGCGACCGAGCCGGTCGTCAGTGCGGCGAGTTTGACCATCCGAGTCCACCGCTGGGCGAAGACGTCCTCGAACGTCGATGGCGGTGCGGCGCTCGTTGTGGTTGGTGCCGTCATCTCTCTCACAGTTACATAGGCGGATAGCTGGCCCACTTGGTTCCCTGTCACAGCCTCGGAAGTCGGCACCCGGCCTGGCTGAGGGGCGTCGGCGTCGGGGAGCGACAATGTTGTTGCTGCCGGTCCGAAGGCGAGATTCGCGGCTCAGTGCGTCAGGTGGCCCGCGGCGCTGCTTCGATGAGGCGGTCTACGAATTCCGACAGGCCGACTGTTGCGAGTCGTTGCATCATTGCGGTCCAGGTCTGCGGTGGGCGTCGGTTGGCCGAGATCATGGCGTTGATGACGTTGACGAGGTCTTCGTCGAA
>JANOKQ010000077.1:0-2055 GCA_031419375.1 Acidimicrobiaceae bacterium | reverse complement strand
GCGACGCGGCTCGCGCGGCGAACACACGGAGGTCGTTGTTGAGGTCGGCGAGCGCCGTTTCGTCGGTGCCCGGGAACGGGTGCACGACCATCACCCGCAGCAGCGATCCGTTGACGTCGACGATCGCTTCGATTCCGTACTGGCGCCCGATCAGCACGACGGACCCCTCGACGATCGGGTACCGGCTGAACAGCGCCACCCCGCCCGGGCTTGGTGACGACTGGTCGATCCGGAATGCGTACCGATCGTCGACGCCGAGCGCATCGAACGCGTCAGCGAGCTCGTCGTCGTACTCGGTGACCGCAATCACGTCAACGCCGAGGCCGAGCAGCGTCGCCGCTGCGGCGCGCGGCGTGTCGTTCATGTAGTACGCGTTGGCATGAGCGACGCGCACGGTTGCGGCGTCCGGGGGTGCGAGTGGCGCGCCGCCATCGAACACCACGGGTCCGGTCAGCACCATCAGCGCCAGCAGGATCATCGCGTTCGTGAGTGCGAGCAGGTGGTGGCGACCCAGTGCAGCGAGTGCTGCCAGGGGTGCCGCTGGCGCAAGCAGATATGGCGTGAGCGAGTGCACGACGTAGACCGTTGGGCTGTCAGTGATGCCGATCGCTTGCGAGAGTGCGAGCGCGCCCATGGCCGCTGTCATCAGCCACGTTGTCAGCCACCCGAGCGTCCGCGTTGCGGGCGCGAGTCGCGCTGCCGCCGCGAGCGCACGCCGGACCGGGATGGGGCGACTACTCACCAATGGCGGAGGTCGATCGGCCAACGGTCGATCACGTCGTCGCCGTCGACGAGCCATGCCACCTCGTGCATCGCCATCGTCGGGTCGATGTGCGCTGGCACGACGCGTACGCGATCGCCGACACGGGTCGGGTGCTTCGGGGCGAACGTGATGTGCTCGTCGCTGAGGAACCACACGGTGCTGGAGTCGGGGAGCGCCGCGTCCCCAGCAAGGTCGACGATCGCTGGGTTGCCGTGGTCCATGCCCATCGCCTTCAGGCCCACGTCGGCGACAGCCCGGCGGCCGCTCACCGACACGACCGTCCCGGCCACGAAACACGCCTGCCGGAATGGATGCCTGAGCTGCGCATAGTGGGTGTCCATCAGCGCGTAGCTACCAGCCTGCACCTCGCTCAACCGCTTGTCGGCGTGGTGCACGTGGTAGGTGCCCGTCCCGCCGCCGCTGATCATCTCACCGCCGACGAGGTCGTGCGCGGCCATCAGTTGGTCGACGGCTTCGATGACACGTTGGCGGTGCTCGTCCGGATCGGCCACCACCATCAAATGCCCCTCATAGCCCATGACGCCGCGCACCTCGAGCCCGCGGGCGCGGGCACGATCGGCAAGCCGCCCCGCATTGTCGGGCAGGCAACCGCAACGCGGTAGACCGATATCGACATCGATCACCACCGAGCGCAGCCCGGCGCTGGCCGCTGCATCGATCGTCTCGACCGAATCGACGGCGACCGTGACCTGGACCAGATCTTGCACTGCGGCCATCGCCGCAAGGCGGTCGGGGTCAAGCGTCTCGTTGGCCAGCAACAGGTCGTCGCCGATCCCGAGGCGTGCCAGCCCGACCAGTTCGCGTGGCGTCGCGCAGGTGAAGCCGGGGTGCCCGGCGGCCTGCTGCACCGCCGCGAGCGCTGAGCACTTGTGCGCTTTGACATGTGGTCGCAACAGCGTCCCCGGGAGCGCGGCGCTCATGGTGGCGATGTTGTGCTCGACAGCGCTCCGCTCGATCACGAGCGCCGGCGTGGGGAGTTGGTCGACGTGCACGCCTGCCAGTGTCGCCGAAGTCGGTGCGGGCGGTGGGACTTGAACCCACACTTCCTTTCGGAAACAGGGACCTAAACCCTGCGCGTCTGCCATTTCGCCACGCCCGCGGCTCGGCCCAACGTTACCGAGTCGGCCGCACCAGCGCCCAACGACTTGCCGTGGCCTCGCTGCCGTTCGTCACGTTTGACCTGCGTCAGGCCAACGCGGCGCGATCGCTCGGTTTCACGGTGCTCGGTGCCTGAGGATGGGCGTACAATCGGTGGGCAACCCGAACACGAA
>JANOKQ010000076.1:0-4267 GCA_031419375.1 Acidimicrobiaceae bacterium | reverse complement strand
ACACCGCAGGCAACATCACCGACTGCGGGTACTGCGGCGGCGGGGTGATCGGAGCAACAACCGTTGGCCTCGGCGTGGGGGCGATCACGATCCCGGCGGTCAAGTTGCCGGACCGGCGCGGCGAGCCGGATGTGTCCGCGACATCGGTCCGGTTCACCCAAACCGTCGGCGGCCGCACGGGCGCACCGATGCCCCGCGCGGTCAAGCATCCACCGTTCATCCAGTACCACGCCCCCATCGTGTGGACGACGCTCGAGCTAACCATCAACACCGATGGCACACATTTCGGTGCGATGGTCGGTGCCTCCGGCTTCCCCCGCCATTGGCTGTTCGACGACAACGGCAACCTGACGGCGAAGAGCAGCGTCGCCGAGTACAAGCACTGGATGTCCGACTCGTACGGCCGGCGCACGCCATGGGGCGACGAGGACTCACCGGCTTTGGTCAGCGAAGTGGAAACGATCTTGGAACGTGAGTTGCAAGACGCGATCATGCGCGGCGGCAAGAAACCCGACATTCAACGGGTGAAAGCGGGTCGGGTGTTGGTGGAACAGGGGTCGCCCAGCGATGGCATCTACCTGCTGTTGAACGGTGTCCTGGTCGTGGAGGTGAACGGCGAGAAGCTGGCCGAGTTGGGACCGGGCTCGGTGCTCGGAGAACGTGCCGTCCTCGAGGGCGGTCTGCGTACCGCGACGTTGCGTGCCGTGACCGACTGCAAGGTGGCTGCCGTGCCAGCGGACCGGATCGACCTCGACAAGCTCGCCGAGCTCTCAGGCGGTCATCGCCGCGAGGAGCAGCAGAGCTAGCGCGAGAGACTGGCTATTCGCGCATTCGTGAACGCAGCAGCAGAGGTCATGCCATTGCCGCTGTCGCTGCTTCCGCAAGGAGGCGCATCGAGTTTCGCCACGGCAATGGGCCATGGCTGATTCGTGCAACTCCAAGTTCGGCGAGACGCGCCGGAGCCGAAACGCCAGGGAACGCGATGATGTTGACCGGCAACGGGGACATCTCGCAGGCCTTGGCGATCAACGCGTCATCGATGAGACCCGGAATGAAGAAGCCGTTCGCGCCGGCCGAGGCGTAGGCCTTCGCCCGTTCGATGGCCTCGTCGACCATCGCTGCGGTGTGGTCCGTGTTGTGCGCCTTCAGGAACATGTCCGTTCTGGCGTTGATGAACGCGTTCACCGCGGCCTCGTCGGCGGCGTTGCGCAAGGCGCGAATCCGGCTCACCTGTACTTCGCTGGAATGGAGGCCGACCCCGCCAATGATCTGATCCTCGAAGTTGCAGCCGATCACGCCGACCGCGAGTACCTGCGCGAAGTTGCTGGTTACTTGGTGGGGGTCCGCGCTGTAGCCACCTTCGAAGTCGAGGGAGACCGGCTCCTCGAGCGAAGCCACGATTCTCGCCACATTGCCGAGGACAAGGTCGAGGGGTACCGCTTCGCCGTCGCCGTACCCGAAGGCCCCAGCGACTGACGCGCTCCCGGTCGCGACCGCCTTCGCTCCCGCCCCGACCACGGCCTTTGCCGAGCCGACATCCCACACGTTGAACAGGACAACTGGTCGGCCTGGTTGGTGGAGCGCATGGAAAGCATCGGCACGTTGTTGCGCAGTCATGGAGACCCCTTGGTTTGGAGGCGTCGGTCGGGGCGGTGCCACAGTGAGTATGAACGACCGGAAGCCTTGCACACCCATCCGGCGCGGCCGGTTGTGGAACGCTGGGCCTGTGGAGGCTGACCGGTTCGACGCCGTCATCGTGGGCTCGGGACCGAACGGGTTGTCCGCTGCAGTTCGGCTCGCCGCGGCCGGTTGGTCGGTCCTGGTCGTGGAGGCTGCCGATTCGATCGGCGGTGGCACGCGGTCGGCCGAGCTGACCATGCCGGGATTCGTGCACGACGTCTGTGCGGCGGTCCATGCGCTCGGCATGTCGTCGCCAGCGCTGTCCGCGGATGCATTGGGGTCGCACGAAGTCGAGTGGGTGTGGCCTGACGTGCCGCTGGCGCATCCGCTCGACGGCGGCCGCGCCGGGATCCTGCATCGTTCCGTCGCCGACACCGCAACCGGGCTCAGCGATGACCGGCGGGCGTGGCGGCGGCTGCTGGAGCCGCTCGTCGACGACTGGGACGACGTGGTGCCGCAGTTGCTCGGCCCGTTGTTGACGCCGCCGCGTCACCCGCTGCTGATGGCCCGCTTCGGTCTCAAGGCGCTGCAGCCGGCCAGCTTGCTCGCCCGGCGGTTCCGGACCGACGAAGCAGCCGCGCTGTTCGGTGGTTGTGCCGCGCACGCAATGTTGCCGCTCAGCCGGCCGTTCACGTCAGGGTTCGGGCTGATGCTCGCTGCGTCCGCCCACGTTGGCGGCTGGCCGTTTGCAGCCGGCGGCTCGCAGGCGGTCGCCGACGCGATGGCCAGGCGTCTGAGTGAGCTCGGGGGAGAGGTTCGCACCGGCATCCGCGTGCGCTCCCTCGCCGACCTGCCACCGCACCGTGTCGCTTTGTTCGACACCAACCCGGCGCAGCTCGCCTCGATTGCCGGCGACGCATTGCCGTCGCGCTACCGCATGCGGCTGCGCCGATTCCGCCACGGTCCAGGTGCGTTCAAGATCGACTATGCGCTCAACGCGCCGGTCCCGTGGGACAACGATGGCTGCCGGCGCGCCGGTACCGTGCATGTGGTGGGCACGCTCGCCGAGCTCGCCGCCGCCGAGGCCGACGTGAGCGCCGGGCGGATGCCCGAGCGCCCGTTCGTGCTCGTCACTCAACCGTCTTTGTTCGACACCACGCGCGCCCCTGCTGGAAAGCACACGCTGTGGGCCTATGCCCATGTGCCGCACGGATATCTGGGTGACGCGACAGCGGCGATCGAACGCCAGATCGAACGCTTTGCACCGGGTTTCCGCGACGTCGTGCTCGCCCGACACGTCACGGCGCCGGCCGCGTTCGAGAATTACAACCCCAACTACGTCGGAGGTGACATCGCCGGCGGAGCACATACCGGCATGCAACTGATGTTCCGCCCGACGGTGGCGTTACGGCCCTACCGCACGCCGAACCCGTCGCTGGTGCTTTGTTCTGCTTCCACGCCGCCCGGCGCGGGTGTGCACGGCATGTGCGGATGGCACGCCGCCGGTCGCGTCCTTGCCGCTCACCCCAAGGCTTGAGCGATCTCCCAGATGTGACCATCGGGATCGGCGAAGCACGCCGTGCGCTGAGCCCACTCGCGGTCGACCGGACCGTTGATCAATTTGACACCGCGCCCGCGCAGCTCGGCACACGTGGCCTCGGTATCGTCGACCCAGATAGTGAGCTGCAGGCACCGGTGACCTCGCTGCTTGACTGAGGTCATGGCACGACTCTTCATCGCCGTGTGGCCGCCCGACGAGGTGGTTGCCGAACTGACCACACTGCACCGCAAGGACCAGCGCGGCGTGCGCTTCGTGCAACCCGAGAACTGGCACATCACGCTGCGGTTCTTCGGCGAGTGCAACCCCGGTGAGGTGGCCGACGCCCTCGACGGCATCAGCCTCGCACCGGCCAGGGCCCGCCTCGGGCCGGCCGTCGACGTCCTCGCCGCGCGAGCTCTGGTCGTCCCCGCCTCCGGGCTCGACGCGCTGGCGGTGGCTGTGAGCGCCCGCACCGAAAAGATCGGCGACCCGTTGCACAAGCGTTTCGTCGGCCACCTCACGTTGGCGCGTGTGAAGAGCCACGTCGCTATGCCTCGCGCCCTCGGTGCGCTCGTCAGTACAGAGTTCGATGTCGATGAGATCGCGCTCGTCCATAGCCGCCTCGAACCAGACGGTGCCCGCTACGAGACGATCGATTCCTGGCAAGTGGGCTGATCGTCCACCCCGAGCGAACGCGATCGCTGTGCCGCGTACGCTCCGTGGACTCGGATAGCCGGCGTGGCGGCGATGATCGAAGCGTCCTACCACCTGGTCGTCGCATCGTTACCGGAAACGGTCCGGGCAACCATCACCTGACCCGACAGCGGAGGCGGAGGCGGCCAGCGCGCGGATCAGCTTGATCTCGCGGGTGAAGCACTGGCGTTCGGCCACATCGAGCGCGTCGGCGATCAGCGTGTGTGCGCGATCGACAGATTCACTCGCCAGTAGCGCTGTTGCCAGCAGGCGTCGGCCTGCGACGGCGTCGAACAACGCACCGATCCGGTCCGCCTGCTCCACGGCTTCCGACAGGATGTCGACCGCTACGGGGAGGTCGTCGAGCGCGAGCGCCAGCATGTCGAGGGACCGCGACACCAGGCCGAAGCACAG
>JANOKQ010000075.1:0-4508 GCA_031419375.1 Acidimicrobiaceae bacterium | reverse complement strand
TCTGGTACGGCATCAAGTTCACCGTCGACCCGGGGATGGGCTACTCCCCGGTGATCTACGCGTTCGTCGTCGCCTTCCTCGCCGGCACCGCCCGCTCACCGTTGCGTGTCCTGCTGATCGGGATCCTCGTCGCCATGATCGAGCAGTACTCATCGATCTGGCTGTCCGTGCGCTGGACGCAGACCGCTGTGTTCGTCGTCCTCGTCGGCTACCTGACCGTTCTCGCCGTGCGCACGAGCGCATGGAGCGCCCGGTTGCGCATCCCCAACCTGCGGAAGGCCTAACCCTATGGATCTGTGGTTCAATTACCTCGTCCAGATACTGCTCTACGCCTCGCTCGCGCTGTCGCTCAACCTGCTCCTCGGCTACGCTGGCCAGGTCTCCGTTGCCCATGCGTCCTTCGGTGCGGTCGGCGGCTATGCGATGGGGTACATGGCCCTCAACCACCAGTGGAACTTCCTGATCGGGGTGGCCCTGGGGATGATCATCGCCTTCGTCATCGGCAGTGTCGTCGCCTTACCGGCGTTGAAGCTGAGCGTCGAGTACCTGATCCTGCTGACGTTGGCAGTGTCGTACGTGATCCTCGGCCTCCTGGTCGCCACCCCGGCGATGGGCGGTTCCTTCGGCCTCATCGGGTTGCCGGCGTCTGACCTCTTCGGCTGGAACCTGCACCGACCGCGGGACTGGGTGATCCCGGCGTTCGTCGTCATGCTCGTCATCTACCTGATCTGCCGGCGCATCGGCGAGTCCCCTGTGGGGCGGGTACTCAAGGGCATCCGCGAGGATCCGACCTCCACCCAGGCGCTCGGCAAGAACGTCCTCGGCTACAAGGTGGCCGTCTTCGGGATCAGCTCGGCTCTGGCCGGCCTCGCCGGCGGGGTCATCTCCGCCTGGCTCCAGCTGGCCACCCCCGGTGTCTTCGGCTTCTCTTTCTCGCTGACGATCTTCGCCGTCGTCATCTTCGGCGGGATGGGCAACCTCACCGGAAGCATCCTCGGCGCCACGGTCGTGGTCGCACTCGAGCCGCTGCTGCGCCGGGCAGTGGACATGGAGGCCGCCCGCGCCAGCTTCGTACAGCTCATCGTCTACGGTCTGGCCCTCGTCGTGCTGATGCGTGTCCGCCCCCAGGGCGCGTTGCCGGAGGGGTTCTCCGTCTGGCGCTGGCTGCGCGGCGAGCGGATGCGCACCAAACGCGTGGAGATGGTCGAGGGTTGGGTGCCAACGACCAACGTCCAGGTCCACCAGCCCGAGGAGGGGGCCACGGAGGCCGCCGAGATCAGGCGCGAAGCGGAGAGCGAACGTCGTTGGCGGGAGGCACCGATCGTCCTCGAGACGTCGGGAGTCAGCAAGCACTTTGGGGGCATCATCGCCGCCGAGGACCTGCACATCGAGCTGCGCAAGGGCACCATCACCGCCCTCGTCGGCCCCAACGGTGCCGGCAAGACCACGGTGTTCAACCTGCTCACCGGGTTCATCGCTCCCGACGGCGGGTCGGTGAAGCTCAACGGGCGCGAGCTCATCGGGTTGAGCCCCGACCGCGTCGCCCGCATGGGTTTGGTGCGGTCGTTTCAGGACGTCCGCCTGTTCAACCGGCTGTCGTGTCTGCAGAACGTGATGATGGCCGTGCAGCACCAGGCCGGTGAGAACTTCGCCACGCTGGCGCTCAATCATCGTCAGGTCAAACGTGTCGAGGAGCAGACGCGCACGAAGGCGATCGGCTGGCTGGAGTTCGTCGGCATGGCCGATTTCGCCGACGTCCCCGCTGGGGCGCTGTCGTACGGGCAGACGAAGCTCATCTCCCTGGCCCGCGTGATGGCCACGGAGGCCGAGGTGCTGCTGCTCGACGAGCCGGCGTCGGGGATCGACACGAAGTGGGTGGACACGATGCTCGACCTGATCGAGGCCGTACGCGAACAGGGCCGCACCGTCTGTGTCGTCGAGCACAACCTGCATGTGGTCCGCCGACTCGCCGACCACACGTACTTCATGGAGCTCGGGCGGATTACCGCCCAGGGCACAATCGTCGAGCTGACGAACACCCCCCGACTGGCGGAGGCGTACTTTGGCACCGCATGAGCAGCCCCTCTTGATCGAGACCGAGGCACCGCAGGGCAACCTGCTCGAACTGCGCGGGCTGCAGGCCGGGTACGGCCGCAAGCAGGTCGTCTTCGACGTCGACATGCACATCGCGCCCGGAGAGATCGTCGGCGTGCTCGGCCACAACGGCAGCGGCAAGAGCACCACCATTCGCACCGTGCTGGGCATCAACAAGGCCATCGGCGGGCGGATCGAGTTCGCCGGCCACGACGTCACCCGCACTGGCTCGCGCCACAACGTCAAGGCGGGGATGGCGATGATCCCCTCGGAGCGGTTCGTCTTCGCCGACCTCTCCGTGCGCGACAACCTGCTCCTCGGTGCGGAGAACGACCCCGACGCCGGCCGCAGGTCGGAGCGCATGGCGCTCGTCCACAGCCTGTTCCCGATCCTCGTCGAGCGGAGCGAACAGGCTGCGGGCACGATGTCGGGTGGCCAGCAGCGGATGGTCAGCCTGGGCATGGCGCTGATGGCCAGCCCCAAGCTGCTGATGCTCGACGAGCCGTCGCTGGGGTTGGCGCCGACTGTCGTGCAGCAGATCTTCAACACCGTGCGCCGCCTTGCCGACGAGGAGGGTCTGGCCGTGCTGCTCCTCGAGCAGAACGTCGGTCAGGCGCTGCGCGTCGTCGACCGCGTGTACGTGATGCGCTCAGGGCGCGTGATCCTCGAGGAGACGGTAGAGCAGATGAAGGCCCGCGATTCGTACTGGGATCTGTTCTGATGCCCAAGCTCTCCGACTCCGAGATCGAGCAGTTCCTCGACGAACCCGGCCACCTGCTGCGCCTGGGCACGATCGACGCGCAGGGCTTCCCGTCGGTCGTGCCGATCTGGTTCATCCGCAACGGTGGCGACATCCTCTTCACCCCGCGCGGCCCATCGCTGTTCCTCGCCAACATCCGTCGTGACCCGCGCGTGGGCCTGTCGATCGACGAGGATCCGCTCCCGTACCGCAAGGTGACCGTTCGCGGCCAGGCGCGCATCGTCCACGAACCAGGGCGCGACGACGAGTGGCGCGACCTCTACCGCCAGATAGCCAAGCGCTACGTGCCCGAAGAGGCGGCCGACGCCTACGTCGACGACACGTCCGATCAACCGCGAGCGTTGATCGCCGTCTCCCTCGGAAGCGCCGACGGCCCGGTGACGAGCTGGCGGATGCCCGTCGAGGACGAGGACGGCACCGGCATCTGGCATCGTCGCTACTACGTGAACGGCACCCGTATGGCCGGGCTGGCCGACTCCGGTACGGGCCGCGAAGCCTACGTTCCCAACCCGTAATCCACTTACAAATCAAGGAGAGATCAGATGACTGACACCACCCAGGAACCATCGCTCGACCGTCTGCTCAAGGACTCGCCGAAGAACTGGGGCAAGTGGGGGCCCGACGACGAGGTCGGGAGCCTCAACTACCTGACGCCGGAGGTGATCCTCAAGGGAGTCGCCTCGATCAAGCAGGGCAAGGTGTTCACCCTGCAGGTGAAGATGGCCAACCCGGAGGGCGACCCCGTGTGGCCCGGTCGCACCGGCGCGGTCCGCACTACCGTGATGGACGAGGGCCAATACGTTGCCGGCAAGGGCCCCGTCTTCGCCGGGGGCGCGCATTACGCCGACGACTTCATGACCTGCTTCCTGCAGGGCAGCACGCAGTACGACGCACTCGGCCACGTTTGGTACGACGGCCAGCTCTGGAACGGCTACGACTGCAACACCACGAACGGCGGTCTCTCCAAGGCCAGCGTGCTCCCGCTCGCCGAGAAGGGCATCGTCGGGCGCGGGATCCTCCTCGACATGGCCAGGTTCCGCGGCAAGGAGGTGCTCGACCCGGCCGAGACCTTCACCCACGAGGACCTCATGGCCTGCGCAAAGGCACAGGGGACGGAGATCCTCCCGCGCGACATCCTCGTCATCCGCACGGGCTGGATCGGGAAGTTCTACAAGGTCACCAGGGAAGAGTTCTACAGCAACTTCGTCGAGCCCGGCCTGACCCACAGCGACGAGCTCGTTCGCTGGTTCTACGAGATGGAGATCCCCAACCTCGTCACCGACACGATCGCCAACGAGGTCACCGTCGACCCCGTCTCCGGTGTCGTCCTGCCGTTGCACAACGCGTTGATGCGCAACCTGGGCGTGACGTTGACGGAGATCGCCTGGCTCGACGACCTCGCCGCCGATTGCGCCGCCGATGGCCAGTGGACGTTCCTCTACGTCGCCGCACCGTTGAAGGTGGTCAACGCCACCGGCGCGCCGGTGAACCCGATCGCCATCAAGTAACGCACGCCATCGAAGGACCTTCGAGCGTGGCTGGCCCGTTACCCGGAGGGCATGCCGACGGACATCGAAGTACCCTTCGCGACGGCGCTCGACATGTTCAACAGCTTGGCCGCCTCCTCCGGGGAACGTCAGCTCGTCCACTATTC
>JANOKQ010000074.1:0-5544 GCA_031419375.1 Acidimicrobiaceae bacterium | reverse complement strand
TGGTCTCGTCGGCTGGGAGATCGGTGGCTGCGGCGAAAGCCACGTTGAACAACGGGTCGCCCAGGACACGTAACTCAGGGTGCTCGCCGATGATCGCACGTAGGCTGGCCGCGGTCCGGAAGATGTCGGCGGCGATGGCCTCGTAGCCACCGCGACCAAGGCTGACCATCGCAGCCCACGCTGCGGCGATGATGCCACCCGAGCGCGACCCGCTCATGCCCGGCGACGTGTACAGACCGCCCGACCAGTCAGCGACGATGAAGTATTGGAGCCGGCGCAGATCGGCGCTGCGGTACAGCAAGACGCTCGACCCCTTGAGCCCAAAGCCGTACTTGTGCGTGTCGGCACTCATCGAGGTGACCCCGGGCAGGCGGAAGTCGAACACCGGCGTCGGCACCCCGAGCGACTCGGCCCAACCGAGCACGAATCCGCCGAGGCACCCGTCGACGTGGAGGTTGATGCCGCGTTCGAGCGCGAGGTCGCTCAACGCTTCAATCGGGTCGATGAGGCCATGCGGATAGGTGCCGGCGGAGCCGACGAGCGCGACGGTGTTGGCATCGACGAGCGACCTGACCGATTCGATGTCGGCGACGAAATCGTCGGTGATGATCGCCTTACGCAGCTCGATACCGAAGTAGTGCGCACCCTTGTCGAGCGCCGGATGCGCCGTGACCGGCATCACCACGTTCGGTTCGGTGATGCCCCGCTGGCGCCCCCACTCGCGGTAGACGAGCAACGGGTTCATCAGGCTCTCGGTCCCTCCGCTGGTGATCACGCCGAACGCCTCGGGGGCATGCATCAAGTCGGCAGTCATGGCGATGATCTCGCCTTCGAACCGTGTGGCGCTCGGGTACACGTCGCGTTGCAACACGTTGGCGTGGCTGTAGTGACCGAACACCTCGTTCAAGAAGGCATAGTGCGCCTCGTCGCCGGAATAGATCGAGCCGCTGATCTTGCCCTCGAGCGCGACGGCGTCCTCCGCCGCCGACATCGCCTCGATCTCGGCCACGATCTCGTTGCGCGGTCGGCCTCGCTGGGGGAACGATCGAACGACGGGGTAGCGATCGGCGTACGGAAACAGGCCCATCGCGGCACGCTACGGCACCGGCATCGTTCGGTTCACGACGCGGCCAAACTCGGCGGCGAAACTCGACAGCGACGGATGGAGTGCGATCATCTGCGCGAGTGACGCGTCCATCGTGGAGCGTTGCCTGGGGTCAGGATCGTGAACGTGCTCGACCACCAAGAGACCGGCCACGTCGTTCAGTTTGAGCGTACCGAGCTCGGCGAATGCCAAGAACGCTGCGCCGCGGGCGTTGGTGAGGCGGGGTTGGGCGAGTTGGCGTACCGGTCGGTCGAGCGCATCGGCGAGGACCTGGGCGACAAGGTCGCTCTGCGCTGCGCCCCCACCGAAATGGATCGAGGGCCACTGATGCCCGCAGAACTGCTCGACGGCAGGCAGCAACCAGGCCAGGTTCAGGGCCACACCTTCGACGGCGGCACGCAGGAGGTGCCGGCGATCGTGACGCAACGACAGGCCGGCGAATGCGCCGCGCACATCGTCATCGGGGCGGGGCGCAATCGAGCCGAGCAGCCACGGCATGAACTGCACACCATCGGCGCCGGGGGCCGCCGCCGCAGCGTCGCCGATCGCCGCAGCGACGTCGCCGTACCCGAACAACTGCGCCGCCCACTCGAGGGCCTTTCCGCCGACTCCGTTCTCCGCCATGACGTAGTACGACTCGGGCACAGGGCTCGGCACCGTGAGGATCCCCGAGCCGAGGTCGCCGCCGAAATGGCGCACGTGCGACACCATCACCGACGTGGTGCCGATGATCACCGAACCGCTCTCCGGCCCGAGCGCGCCCGAACCGACCGCGGCGGTGATCGAATCGATCGTGCCGGCGATGACCGGGATGCCAGCAGCAATTCCGAGCTCGCCAGCTGCCACCGAGGTGACCTCACCAATGAAACCACCAAGCGGCACCAGCGGCGCGAGCTTTCCGGGATCGAGGCCGGTTGCCGCCACCAGTTCGTGGTCGTACTCGGTGACACCCCACGTCCGGTTGTCACATGCAAGTTGGCCGAACACTGACGATTGGGTCGCTCTGACGCGCCCGGTCAACCGGGCGTTGATGTAGTCCATCGGCTCGACGAACGCATCTGCTTGGGCGTACGCATCGGAGTGGTGCTTGCGCAGCACATGGATGTGAGCGACGTTGTCGTTGCCACTGGGGAGCGGGATTAGACCATGGCGTTCGACGAACAGCATGAAGGTCTCGTCGGTGAGCAATGACTGATTGTGCGCCGCTCCACGTGTGTCCATCCACAGCACGCACGGCCCGGTCGGGGTGCCGTCGGAGCGGACCGGGATCGTGCTCATGTACTGACTGGTTACTGCGACCGCGGCGATCGGCGGAACCGGCGCAGTCATCGTCAGCGCGGTGCGTGTTGCGGCGACGATAGCCGCCCACATCTGCCTCGGGTCCTGCTCGGCACCGCCGCCGGCGAGCAGCGTGGTCGAGACCGGCTCGCTCGCCCAGGTGATCGCCTGGCCCGCACTCGTCACGAGGGCCACCTTCGGCCCGCCGGTTCCGAGGTCGATCGCGAGGACGCATGAATCGGACATCCGCGAGACCATACCGGTTGCCCGCTCGTCGGGTTCGGGCGAGGTTCGGGCGAGGGCGCACTGTTGTCGGGCGTGCTACACCGTGGGGTGATGTCCGATGTAGGTCCCACCGACGCGCGGGGACCGGGCCGCGTCGTGCAGCTGCTGGGGCCCTCGACGGGCGGTATCCGTGCGCATGTCGGCGAGCTGACACGGCACCTGCGCAACCGCGGCTGGGTGGTCGAGGTGCTCGGGCCGGCGCACGTGATGGACGGCGCCGGCGGTCAAACTGGCGTGGTCGATCTGCCCACCAACTGGAACCCGTCGGCACTCGCTCGTGCCCGCCGCCAGCTCGCCACCCGATGTCACGGAGACGCAGTTGTGCTCCACGTTCATGGCCTCAAAGCGGGTCTGGTGGCGTTCACGATGCGGTCTCGACCCCCCACCGTGTTGACGATCCACAACCTCGTGGCCGGTACGCGTCGTGGCGTCGCGGCCCGCATGCTGCAACGGTTCGAGGCGGCGATCATCAGCCGCGCCGATCATGTGATCGTCATCTCTGACGAGATCGGGCAGCGGCTGCGGGGCATGATCGCCGACGATCGCCAGACCTTCGTGCTGCCGGTATCGCCGCCGCGAACCGTCACGATGAGCCCGAGCGACGTCCGGGCGCTGCACAGCATCGCCCACGACGCTCCGCTCGTGGTGATCGTTGCCAGGCACCATCGACAGAAGGACCTCGTGACGTTTCTGCACGCCATGAACCTCGTGCGCGCCACCATCGCCGATGTGCGCGCCGTGATGGTCGGCGACGGTCCCGAGCGGAGCGCGATCGATGCCGAACGGAAGCGACTTGGACTTGACGGAACCGTGGTGATCGCTGGCCACCGACCGAACCCGGTCGATGAGATGAACACTGCCGACGTGGTCGCGCTGAGCTCACGGTGGGAGGGGTCACCGCTGGTGATCGCCGAATGCCTCCTACTCGGCAAGCCGCTGGCGACCACCGCTGTGGGCACAGTGTCGCGCCATCTCCACGACGGGGTCGACGCGCGGGTGGTGGGCGTTGGCGACTCTGCAGCCCTCGGCACGGCCATCGTCGAGTTGCTCGCCGATCCGCCGGCTGCGGCACGGATCGGGGCGGCCGGCAAGCGAGTTGCGGAGTATGTGTTCGATCCTGGACACCTCGTCGACGAGGTCACCGCGGTCTACCGCGCGCTCCTTGACACGTGAGTAACAGGTGAGGCCGAACGACGTCGGTCGGGCATGCCCGATCGACGTGCTACACCATTTCCGTGACCGACGAACCGCATCGAATGGTGACCAACCGCGACATCGTTCGGCTCGCTGAAACCGTCCCCCAGTGGGCCGGCCTGCCGATCGAAGTTCGGCCACTACACGGCGGGATCACCAATCGGAACTTCGTGGTCACGGTCGACGAACGCGAGTACGTGATCCGCATCCCAGGCGAACGCACCGAGTTGCTCGGCATCGATCGAGCGCACGAAGCCGAAGCGGCACGGCGCGCCGCCGACTTGGGGCTTGCGCCAGCGGTGATCGGCGAGTTGGCCAGCATCGGCACACTGATCACCGAACTCGTTCCCGGCCGACACATCGTGGGGGCAGCGTTCGTGGATCGACTCGCCGACGTGGTGCCGTTGCTGCTGAGGTTTCACGGCAGCGGCCCGCTCGGCGGCGCGTTCCCGATTCATCGCGTCGTCGAGTGGCACGCTCGCGATGCGATGGTCCACGGTGTCGCGCCCCCCGCCATCTACAACCGCTTGCATCGGCACAGCCGCGACATCGAGACCGCGTTCGCCGCCTCACCCACCCCACCGGTGCCGTGCCACAACGATCTGCTCCCCGGCAACGTGCTGTTCGGCGCCAGCGAGGGCGAGGGCGCCAGCGAGGGCGAGGGTGACAACCGGGCGTGGCTGCTCGATTTCGAGTACGCGGGCAACAACGATGCGTTCTTCGACCTCGGCAACCTCAGCGTCAACTGCGGGCTCGACCCGGCGGGCGACGAACGACTGCTCGAGTTGTACTTCGGGGCGAACTCGAAGTCGAGATGGGCGCGGCTGCAACTGATGAAGATGATGAGCGAGTTTCGTGAAGGCATGTGGGCAGTGGTGCAGCAAGCAATCAGCACCCTCGACACCGACTTCGTCGGCTATGCCGGCGAGCGCTTGGACAGCTGCGAACGACTCGCCGCACAGCCCGGTTGGTCGAACCTGCTCGCTGACGCGGCCCGGTCTGTGTAATGCGAACGGGCCGACCCGAAGGCCGGCCCATTCGCTCGACGCTCGCCGCGGATCAGAGCGAGCCGTGCTCCAACGCATCAAGCTCGCGCTCGATCGCCAACAGCTCCTCCTTGGTCCCTTGCACCTTCGGCCCGACGAACCATTTCTTGCCGCTGAAGCGCCAGTACAGCCCAAAGGCCAAGGCCGACAGCAAGATCAAAGGCCCGGTGAAGTTGAAGTTGTTCTGGCGGAAGAAACCCCCGCCGATGTCGTTGTTGTCGCCCCAGATCGGCCAGAACGGTCGGAAGAGCGGGGCGAAGAACAGAATCGTGATCAGCCCGATCCAGACGATTGCCGTCCACCCAACCAGCTGGTGTCTACCTTTGAGGTTCCATGGACCGGGTTTGAAGTCTGGGTTGGTCAGCCGTAGATAGATCGGGATCGCGTATGCGATGTACAACCCGATCACGCAGATCCCGGTCATCGCGAAGAAAGCGGTCGAGTACCGTCCGGCGCCCTCGCCCTTCACGTACAACGAACTTGCGCCCAGAATGGCCGACAACGTCACACCGAGCCACACCGAGTTGGTTGGTGTACGAGTCTTCGGGTTGATCTTGTGCCAGTACTTCGATCCAGGCAGCGCACCGTCGCGACTGAACGCATAGATCATTCGACTGTTGGCGGTGACGGCGGCCA
>JANOKQ010000073.1:0-1897 GCA_031419375.1 Acidimicrobiaceae bacterium | reverse complement strand
AGTTCGCGACACCTGGTGGCGGCGACCGAGTCCGACCAGCGTGGGAGTGCACCGGTGAGCGAGCGGCTTGACCGTCTGCCCCACGACTCGACCGACGACCTGGCCGAGGCCACGTTGTCGGCTCACCCCTACCTGCTGATCCCGCCAACCGATCTCTCGCGGGGGTAGCGGACGTTGCCGCGCAAACGAGTTGACGCTCGGCGCTATCAAGTGATCGGTTGCGGCGCCGCGGTTCTCACGTTGCTGACCGTTGTAGTAGTCGCATTAGTGGCGGTCCGCGACGAGCCCCCTCGCGAGGCGCCGGTGGCGACACCTTCACCCCTTACAGACACCAGCGAAGCGGCGGACCCTGCCGGCGTTGTCGAGCTGCTTAGCGAGATTCCGAGCTCGATGCAGGAGTGGCAGGCGCTTTGGAGCGTTGAGAGGGCAGCGGTGATCAAGAAAATCCGCGACGGAGGTTACGGTATCTCGCCCGATGGACAATCGGCGCTCATCTCACAGGATTACACCGTGGATCTGTCGACCTGTCCGCCCGGTTGGAACAATACAGAGGGTCTCACCCCATCGGAGATCAAGCTCGGATTCACCGCGCCCCTTTCGGGCGATCTGCGCGCCATCGGCGAAGCGGTCAAGGGTTGGCAGCTCTACCTCGACCAGGTCAACGGGCGCGGTATTGCTGATGCAACGGGTGAGATCCGACGGTTCACGGCAACGGTTTACGACGATGGCTATGACCCAGTTCGGACCAGTGCCGCGGTTCGCGAACTGATCACGACGGACAAGGTGTTCTCCCTGCAAACGGCGGGCTCGCCAGGCAGCATGGGCACTCGTGACACGGTCCAGCAGCAGTGCATCCCGCGATGGAGCGTGTTGAGCGGCCATCCGGCCTGGGGCGATCCGCTCAACCATCCGTGGACCACCGGTGATACGTTGGCCTACCACAGCGAAGCGCAGTTGTGGGGCGCTTTCATCGAGGCCCGTGCCGATGAGCTGCGCGGCGCCGACGGCAAGATCACGGTGGCCGCGGTGGTGATGAACAACGACATCGGCAATGGCTACGATGCCGGGTTCCGCGCCTGGCTGGCGCAGACACCGATTCGGCCCGATGTGGAATACGTCACGGAACGCTTCGAACCCGCCCGGCCGGGCATTCCCGTCCCTGGCGAGACGTTGGTGAACACGAACCCTGACGTGTTCTTCGCTATGACGGCAGGAGCGAGCTGCAGCGAGCTGGTGGTCACCGCGCCTCACCTCGGATTGCAGGTGGCGAAGGCTTTGTTTGTTCCCTCCGTGTGCAAATCCAACAACTTCATGGGCAAGGACCGCGTCGGTGGAGACGGGTCCCTGGCCGAGGGCTGGTGGGTGGTCGGCGGTGGCAGCAAAACCATGGACAGCCCCGCCTTCGACGCCGACCCGTGGGTGGCGCACATCCGGGGCCTCGTGGAGGACCGCGAGGTGGACTGGCGGGCCAATCCCCAGTATCTGACCGGCGCTGGGCGCCTGGGCTGGATCACCGAGCAGGTCTTCCGGATCGCCGCAGCTCTTGATGGAGGGCTGAGCCGGGTGAACCTGATCGTGGCGTGGCGCAACCTCGATCTGACCGCCCCCTTCCTGGTCGAAGGCGTCTCCTTCGCGCTCGATGGCAGGCACGACGCCTACCTCGTCGAAGGTTCCGAGTTCGCCACCTACAACGCAGGCGAGCAAACCTTCCAACAACACGGTGATGTGATCGACCTATCCGGGCGGTCACCCAACTGTGCGTGGAGCCAATCCGAGGTGAGGTGCGACTGAGGCTGTCCCGGTACCATGATCGGCGAAATTACCCGCCGCATAAGATCTCCACGTGACGAGAGCGAGGACTCGTTGATCGCCCGAATCGGCGTTGACGACACCGACG
>JANOKQ010000072.1:0-6014 GCA_031419375.1 Acidimicrobiaceae bacterium | reverse complement strand
ACCGGCTACCGCATCATCGATGTCGTTGGTGACACGGTTCTCGTCGACATCGACGTCGTCGCCGCAGTCAGTGAGATCTACGGAGTCAGCCCCGCATCGGCCGCGATCGAGTTCACCACCGAGCGTGAAGACGGCGGTTTCAGACTCGCGCTGCTGAGTTCGACGATGACGCCGCACTTTCCATCAGAGAACCTTGCCGAGCCTGTCGCGACCCAGTGGGTCGAAGCGGCCAGAAGCTGCGATGACGGGGCACGTGATTCGCTGGAGTACGACGGCAACCTGCTCGGAACGCTTGCTCTGGCCGAATCGCTGTGCGGGGTTCCCGGCGCAGCCAGCGGGGTACGCGTTGGTCTGCTCGATTCTCTCGACGACCCCTCGACGATCCTCAACGCATTTGGCGAGCAAGCCGGCGAGTGGAGTCGGGTCGTCCGCATCGAAGGCGTGGCGGGAACGCCTCCGGTGCACGTTGTGGTCGCCCCCCTGGGCGATCGCTGGGTCGTGATTGGCGCGCTTTTGGCCTGACCGCGACCGACCTCCCCGCCCCCGGGCGGCCAACCCGCGGCCGCGAATCACGGTCGTTTACGAAAGGATAACCAATGAACAAGCACAGAAGGCTCAGCAGGGTCGTACCCGTGCTCGGCCTCAGCAGTGTCATCTTGGCCGGACTCATCGTGCAAGTCGATGCATCCAGCCACCGTGAGGCACCGCTGATCACCGAGGACCCGGTCGCCGACCTGACCGACGTCTACGCGTTCGTGTCCCCGGAGGACACCTCAATGGTGACGTTGGTCATGAACGTCAATCCGTTCGAGGAGCCGGCCGGTGGCCCGAACTTCCACAAGTTCGGCGATGACGTCCGCTACCGGTTCAACATCGACGTCAACGGTGACGCCAAGGAGGACTTCAAGTACGACTTCCGTTTCTCCACCAAGGTGAAGAATCCGGCGACGTTCTTGTACAACACGGGACAGGTGACGTCACTGGACGACGCCGACCTCAACGTCATCCAGACCTACTCGGTGACCGAGGCAGACGGCACCCGAGGCAAGGACTCGACGCTCGGCAAGAACATCCCGGTGGCACCCGCCAACGTCGGCGAGCGGTCGACGCCGAACTATGAAGCCAACCTCGCCGCGCCTGCGGTGACCTCGTTGCCAGGTGGAATCAAGGTGTTCGCCGGTCCGCGTGACGATCCGTTCTTCGTCGACCTTGGCAAGATCTTCGACCTCGGTTCGCTCGGTCCGTTCCTGCCGGCGCACCTCATCCCATCCGCCGCCAAGCCTGGTGAGGACTACGTGGCAGGCAAGAACGTGCACACCATCGCCCTCCAGATCCCGGTGGCGCACTTCACCGAGAAGTATGGCGATCCGGTTATCGGAGTGTGGGCAACGACGTACCGCCGTGGCTCGGATATCCGCTACGGCGACAGCGGCGAGCGCAAGGGTGGCAAGAACGACGGTGGCAACTGGGTGCAGGTTTCCCGGCTCGGCATGCCACTGGTCAACGAAGTGGTGATCCCGATCGGGATGAAGGACAAGTTCAACGCTTCCGAACCGCGCAACGACATCCAGTTCGCAGCCTCGGTTCTCAACCCTGAGCTTGCCAACCTGATGCCAGTGCTCTACCCGGTGCCCGGGTTCCAGGTGCCGACGTCGGTCGACGCCGGGCTCGGTCTCGGTGGGCGAGAAGACATCGCGACGATCTTCCTCACCGGCATCCCCGGGGTGAACAAGTCGGGCCTGTTCAGCGCTCCTTCCGAAATGGTCCGTTTGAACACCGCAACCGCGAGTGGCTTCCCGAATGGGCGGCTGTTGACCGATGATGTCACCGACGTCGAACTGCGGGCGCTGGCCGGCGGGATCGGCTTCCCTGGCACGGAGGCATTCAACGTGGCGCCGAACAACGTGCTTGGCGATGACGTCAGCGTCAACGACAAGCCATTCAGCGCGACCTTCCCGTACGTTGCTGGCCCATGGTCCGGCACCGACTGATCCGGAGCACCTGTGATGACCGCCACCGCCAGCCCGCCACGTCAGCGAACCGTGCACGAACCGAACAGCGACCGACCTTCCAGTCGATCCCGTTTCCTCGGTCCCGCGCTCTTCGCCTTGGTTGCCGGGCTGGCGGTGGCCCGGGTCATCTGGTCCGACCCGACCGCCGCCTCGAACGAATCGGCGGCGGTTGCATCCCTCGACGAACTCCGCGTGGCTGCCGAGACCGATGCAACGTCGGTCGAATCCTGGATCATGTATGGCAATGCCTCCCTCTCAGCGGCCGTCGCCAGCGGCGATCGCGACGAGTATCTCGCCGCCAAAGATGCGTTCGACACCGCACTTCGACTCGCGCCGGATTCGCCCGACGCGTTGACGGCCCGCGCCGGGTTCGCCCTCAACGCTCACGACTTCGCCACTGCCTTGACGCTCGCCGAGCGCGCAGTCGAGCTCAATCCGTACGACCCTGCTGCGCTCGCCGCACTCGTCGACGCCCGTGTCGAAACGGGCCGCTATGACGAGGTCGACTCGGCGCTGAACGCGCTGCTCAACGTCGAACCCGATTCCGCGGCCTACGCCCGGGTGTCGTACGTGCGCGAGCTGCGCGGTGACATCAGTGGCGCTCGGATCGCGATGCAACAGGCAGTCGCATCGGCCAGTCCCAGCGCCCAACGCGCAACGCTGCTGGTGTTTCTGGGTGACCTGCAACTCCAATCAGGCCGGGTCGATGCCGCGAACGATGCCTACGAGCGGGCGTTGACCGATAACCCTTCCAGCGCCGCGGCCACCGTCGGCCGAGCGCGGGTGCTGGTCGCACGTGGCTCGCTCACCGAGGCCGCCGCGCTGTTGGATACCGCGATCGGACTTGGTCCGGAAACGACTCCAGCGATCGTTCGCGGGGAGGTTGCCTTGCTCGTGGGTGACGACGCTGGGGCAGAGGCAGCATTCCAGATCGCCCGAACGAAAGACGATCGCCTGCGAGACCGCGGTGAGGCCACCGACTTGGAGTCGGCCACGTTCCTTGCCGATCGCGGCGAGCCAGACGAGGCGGTGATCCGGGCGCGAGCGGCCTACTCCGTGCGCGCGACGGTGTTGGGCGCTGACGCATTGGCCTGGGCGCTGTTCATGGCCGGCGACGACCTTGACGAGGCGCGTTCGCTGGTGGACGAGGCACTGGCAACCGACATCGCCGCGCCCACGGTCAGGGTCCATGCGGCGGCGATCCTTGCTGCCGCCGGCGAGGTCGACCGGGCCCGCGAGGAACTCGCTGTTGCATTCGAGGCGACGCCGTGGGGCGACCTGTCAATCCTCCCCATTGCCACCCAATTGTCCGCTGAGCTCGGAATGACACTCCCCACCACGTGGTCGTTCGGACCGGTGAATCCCCTGTAGCGGTCCGGTTTGCGTCTGTGTTCACCGCGAAAGGTCGCAGTTGGTGGCGATATAGCTGGCGCCGGCGAAGGAGACGCGGCCCGATGAATCGACCTTGCGGGTCACGGTCACCACCGACGCCGTCGGCCCAGCCTGAGGTTCCTTGCCGCGCACGCCTCGGGTCATCCCGACGGACTGCTTGGCAGGGTCATGCCGGCGGGCATGCGTCGCGACGAGCACTCCACGGTGATGGATCTGCACCAGCGCGCCATCACACACGATGTCGACGTTCTGGCCCGCGAGCCACATCCCGACCTTGTAATGCGCTGAAGCGAACAGGCGGAGGTCGACTGTTTGCTGCTCAAAGGAACACGATCCGTTGCTTGAGCTGGTCGATGTCGTCGGGCGCGCCGAGCCCCGATGCACGCCAGGCGTGCTCGCCGACTAGTTCGGTCAAGCGTTGTTCGAGTGGTGGACGCGGGCGGCGAGTCGAGCGGCGCGCTGCTGGGCGTTGAGCAGGTCGGTCCGCAGGGACCCTGGCTGACCGCTGGCCCGACGCCCCCATAGTTGTTGACCAGGGCCTTCTTGGTGGCGGGGCAGGATTTGAACCTGAGGGCTCCGTCATGGAATCGGATCGGTGTTGCTGCATGCGGCAACCGGAAACATTGCGAGCTAGCATTGATGTCATGGTTCGTTCGCTCGTCGAGCTGTGGGAGGGGTTCGTGTCCACTCTTGAAGCGGCAGGTCTCGCGGCTTCGTTCCCAATGCCTTCCGATTCGGCATCTGGTTGGGATGTTGTTGGATCGATTGAGGGGGTCGACGTCGGCGTGATCGTGAGGTCGTCGCCGACCACCGCCGACATCAGCGAGCTCCGTCGCCGCCCAATGCCCGGGCGCTACGTCGTGGTGGTCGCCCGACGACTCTCGGCCACGATGCGCGCCGACCTGGCCCAGCAAGGCATCGGGTTCTTCGATGCTCGCGGGTACCTGCGGTTGTGGCAACGTCCATTGCTGGTCGACATCACGTTGCCCGCGCTGGAATCGTCAGCTGTCGGTGGTGGTGCCCGGCTGCGGTTCGATACGCCGTCGCTGCTGGATGTCGCCCTCGGCGTGTTGGACGGAACGGTTGCCGCCTGCGGCGTGCGGGCCGCCGCCACCGTGTTGGGTCGTTCGCCCGGAACCGTTTCCAAGCTGCTCGCGGCGCTTCGGTCGGGTCATCTGGCCAACGCTGATGGTGAACCAACGGTCCCGGATCTGTTCGACTCCGTCGCCGACGTTTGGCATCCGATTCGGGTGCCGCTCGCTGCTCTGCCGCGGGCTGGGGGCGGGGCAACCAACATCCGACTACAACTCGGCTTCGACGACCCTGATGGTCCCGGCTGGGTGCTCGCCGACTCCTTTGCCGCGGCTGCCTGGGGTGCGCCGGTGGTGGTGAGCGGCGACGCCGCGCCCGACTTCTACGTGCCCGACATGCGAACGCTTCGACTGGCACGGACGTTGCTCGGAGACGCCGAGTTCGCCAGTCATGCCTGCACCGTCGCAGTCGCCCCCGCGCCATTCGTCTGCCGACACCGCTACGACCGGACACATGTGTTCAGCAACCCGTTCCTGGCGCCAAGCCCGGTCGTCGCAGCCCTGGATCTGGCCATCGATCCCGCGAGAGGTCGCGAAACACTCGACGCGTGGTCGCGGAACCTGCCACAGGAGGTGCGGCGTGTCTGGTGACTGACCGGCGATCATCGTCACCAGTGAACGCAACACCGTGCTTGCCCGTGCCGTCGAAGCACTCGGTCGGTTCCCGACCACGCAACCATGGGTTCTCATTGGTGGCGTCGCCGTGTTCCTCCGGCTGGGATCGATCACCCGACCGACAGCCGACGCGCACACCGTCGCCCGTTCCCAGGCAGAACTGATCCTTCAACTCCTCGCCGACGAGACCGCCACGGTCGTAACTGGCGGCGATGTCCAAGTCCGAATCGGAGACGGCGTGGTCGAGATCGACGTGATGGATCTCGCGGACGACCCGCTCCCCGGTGACGCCGAGCGTCGCTCGTTCGCGCTCGCCCGGCGCTTCGCCCTCGCAACAGCAGAATCAGAACGCATCATCGTCACCGGCGGCGGCGGCGATGTGATCGTTGACGAGGTCATCCCGGTAGCGACCATTGCGGCCCTGACGGCGCTGAAGACCGTTGCCATGGTCAGACGACCTCATGGCAACCATCCACACAAGGTCGGCTCCGACATTCACGACCTCGTCCGTCTCGTCAATAGCAGCGGTGCCAGATCCATCGCCGACGAACTCGCCGGATTCGACCTCGAACTCGCCGAATGGGTCGCCACTCAGATCGAACGCGCCTTCGGCGGAGACCTTCGCTACACGCTGCTCCGTTTACGCACCAACGACAGATCTGTTGCCGCACAGGCACTCACCGACGACGACATCGCCGCCACAGTGATCCTCGCCGACGCACTCTACGAACGAACCCGCGAATGACTCCAGCCGCGGTCAGAATGTCATCGTGTCAGCTCTGGTCGCCCCACGAGTCGGCTGATCTCATCGATGAACTGAACCGCCTAATGCGCGTCGCACATCGAGCGGCGGTGGTCCAGCTGTCCGGGGCCCAGTCAAGCTGGGTGATCCACTGGTGGGAGC
>JANOKQ010000071.1:0-4728 GCA_031419375.1 Acidimicrobiaceae bacterium | reverse complement strand
CGGGCCCGGCGATCTCGTGTGGACCGGGACGCCCGGTGGCGTTGGCGAGGCGCGCTCACCACAGCGCTTCCTGGTGGACGGCGACGTGATCGAGACCACCGTGTCCGGCATCGGCACTATGCGCAACACCGTGCGCGTCCGATGAGCCCGGCGCACCTGGACCCGGTATGAACGTCATCACCGGGGGCGATCGCAGCGTCTCGTACGGCGGCCGCTTCACTGGCACCGTCGAGTTGGAGATGCTGCAGGCGGCCGACCCTGGCACCGCGCAACCCGACACGGCATTCGTCCACTTCCGCGACGGCGCGGTCACGTTCTGGCACTCGCACCCCGGGGGCCAGCAACTGTATGTCGTCAGCGGCGCAGCCCGAGTTGGCACCGAAGCCGACGGCGAGGTCGAGTTGGCCGTCGGTGCGCTGGTGGTGTGCCCGGCCGATGAGCCGCACTGGCACGGAGCGATGCCCGGTCACGACACCACCCTGCTCGCCGTCACCTGGGGCACCACCGCCTGGACCGACCGCCGCCCCGATTGAGCCGACGACCCGCTGACCCAGCCGAACTTTGTCGGTCTCAACATGCTGAGGGAGTCGAGACCGACAAAGTTCGGCTGGGGTTCGGCTGGGGTTCGGCTGGGGTCCCGGGGGTGCCACGTTGTTAGCGGGTGAAGGTCAGGGGGCAGCGCTTGATGCCGTTGATGAAGTTCGAGCGCACCCGTTCGACCTCACCGACCAATTCGATCCGCTCGATGTTGCGCACCAGCGCTTCGAGGAACACGCGCACCTCGAGCCTGGCGATCCACTGACCGAGGCACAGGTGCGGGCCACCGCCGCCGAAGGTGACGTGGCGGTTCGGTGAGCGGGCGATGTCGAAGCGGTGCGGGTGCTCGAACACCTCGGGATCGAAGTTGGCGGCGATGTACCAGGTGACCACTTTGTCTCCGGCGGCAACCAGTTGATCACCGATCATCGTGTCGACGGTGGCCGTGCGACGAAAGTGGATCTGCGGGCACGACCAGCGGAGCACCTCCTCCACCGCGGAATCGATCAGCGCCGGCTCATCGCGTAGTCGCTCGAACTGGTCGGGGTGTTGCGCAAACGCAAGCGCAGCCTGGGTGAGAGCATGGCGGGTGGTCTCGTTGCCGGCGATCAACAACAGCAGCAGGAACGTGCCGCGCTCGCGTTCGGTGAGCGGCACACCATCGACGCATGCGTCGGCGAGCACCGTGATCACGTCGGCAGCCGGGTTGCGCCGGCGTATTGCGGCGAGGCGCTCGATGTGTTCGAACACCTGCAACGAAACCGGGCTACGGAACGGCAGCAGTCGGTACGGATCGGTATCGGCGCGGTCGATGACTGCAGCGGAGAACTCCGGATCGGCGTGGTACACGATCTGGTCGGCCCAGTGGAACAGCTGCGGCGCGTCGGCGGCAGGGATACCGAGGATCTCCACGAGCATGCGGATCGGTAGCTCGCGGGCAACCGACGCAACGATGTCGAACTCCTGGGTCGGCGCCGACACGACGAGCGACTCGACCACCGCCTCGGCCGTGGCCGCGTACCGCTCGACGGTCGCCCGCGCGAACGCCGGATTGACCATCTGACGAAGCTTGGTATGGCGGGGCGGGTCGGTTTCCAGCATGGTTCGGCGCGCGACGATCGCGTCCGGGGCGAGCTCCTCGATCTCGGTCCCGCCAAGCTCGCTGGAGAACGTGCGCCAGTCCTTGTGCACCGCAACCACGTCGGCCCAGCGGGTGAGCGACCAGAAGCCGCCGCCATCGTGGCCGTTGTGCGCGCCCTCGTTCACCCACGCCACCGGTGCCTCGGCGCGGAAGCGGTCGTAGGCGGCGTGGGGGACGCCTCGTTCGTAGACATCGTGGGACACGATGTCTAGGCCCGGAACCGAATCGGACCGAGGAACCACTGGCCGGGAGATCAGCGTGCTACTTCGTCGAGGAACCAGTCGAACAGCTCGGCAGCCTGCTTCGCCGCAACCTCGCCATGCTCGTCGAAGCCTGCGATCAGGTCATCGGGCGACACCCCGCGCTCGTCGAAGTACTCGGGCGGGCACTTGTTCACCCAGCCGACGACCACGTCCCGATCGACCTCAGGGTGGAACTGCACGCCGACGGTGCGCCCGGAACGGAACGCCTGCGGGCACAGTTCGGTACGGGCCAACTCGGTAACGCCATCGGGAAGCGAGCAGCGGTCACCGTGCCAGGTGAACCACGGTCCGGCCGGGACCGGGCTCGCCACCGGGGTTTCGTAGTGGTACCAGCCGATCTCCCACTGCGGCGACTTCTCCACCCGCCCGCCGAGCGCCGTGGTGATCGCCTGGGCACCGAAGCAGATCCCGAAGACCGGGATGTTGCGGGCGTGGGCATCGGCCAACATGGCGATCTCGCGATGCACCCAGCTACCGATGACGTCGACGTCGTACACGCCGTGCACCGAACCCAGCGGGACGATCACGTCGTAGCTGCCGGGGTCGGGGAACTCGACCGCGCTGTGTGTCGAGTCGGCGCTCATTACCTGCAGCACATCGAGGTCGTAGCCGCGAAGGCCAAGGTGTTCGACGATCCCGCCACCGGGACCATCGTGTTCGTGTTGCACGATCAAGGCACGCATCGCTCAAACGGTACCGCGACCGCGGCATACGATCGCGCAATGGCCACCATCGGCAGCAGCATCACCATGGCAGAGCTCGAGCGAGACCCGTACCCGCTGCTGGCCAGGCTGCGGGCCGACGAGCCGGTCTCGTTCGTGCCCGCGCTCGACCTGTGGCTGATTTCTCGCTGGGCTGACGTGGAGATGGTCCACCAACAGCCGGTGGTGTTCACCTCGGCGACCGAGCCGAGCTGGCTGAACTCGGTGCTTGGAGTCAACATGCTCGGCAGTGACGGCGCCGAGCACCGGCGGCTGAAGGATGCGTTGCAACCGATCTTCAACCCGACCGCGACTGGCGGCTGGGTGGCCGATCGGCTCCCCGTGATCTGCGACGACCTGATCGACCAGTTCGATCCTGCCGGCACCGATTTGATGACAGCGTACGCCGAGCCGCTTGCGGTTCGGGCCCTGCAGGACGCGATTGGCTGGCACGACGAAACCTGGCAGCAGATCGGCGAGTGGACGCGGGGTGTGTGCACGGGGCTGGCCAACTTTGCGATGGATCCAGCGCTCGCCGCGGTGGCTGCCTCGGCCAACGAAGCGTCGGGCGCCTCAATCCGGCGCAGCGTCGTCCCCCTACTCGCCCACACCGGCCTCAGCGCCGACGAGATCGTCAACAACATCCGGCTGTGCATGTCCGGCGGGATCAACGAGCCGCGCGACGGCATCGCCCTCGTCACATGGGCGCTGCTCTCCCACCCGGACGCCCTCGACGCGTGCACCGCCGACGAGGCACTGTGGCGCCCCGCGTGTGAGGAGCTGTTCCGGTGGATCTCGCCAGTCGCCACCTCCACCCGACAGACCACGGCCGAGGTACAGATGCACGGCACCACGATTCCACAGGGCGCACTCGTGGCTGCGGTGCTCAGCTCGGCAAACCGCGATGAACGCCGCTGGAGCGACCCGGACCGCTATGACATCCACCGCAAGGAAGGACCGCATCTCGCGTTCGCCGCCGGCGCACATGTATGTCTTGGCGCATGGCTCGGCCGAGCCACGGTGCGCGTGGCTGTGCAACGGCTGTTCGCGCGGCTGCCATCGCTGGCGCTTGCCAAGGAACCACAGATCCAGGGGTTCGAGTTCCGTGGCCCCACCCGCCTCGATGTGGTCACGTAAGTCCCTCCAGTTCTGCCAGCAGTCGCGAGTTGTAGCCTCGGCCTCGTGACCAAGCCACGCATCGCAATGAGCACCTGGCGGCGAACGATGCCGACGTTCGTCTCCGAGTGGACCGATCTGTACACCCTCGGCACCGAGTACCCGCAGGCCGTGATGGATGCCGGCGGCCTTCCGCTGCTGTTGCCACACCACCACCCCGACGACGCGGTGCGAGTGCTCGAGGGCTTCGACGGGCTCGTCATGGTCGGCGGCGACGACATCAACCCGAAGCGCTACGGCAGGCCCGATGAGGGCCGTTCCAAAGGCGTCGTCGAATCCGCCGACGACAGCGATCTCGCATTCTCCTCCGCGGCGATGGAACTCGGCATCCCGCTGTTCGCGATCTGTCGTGGATACCAGGCGCTGAACGTCGCCATGGGCGGGACCCTGCACCAGGACTCCACCTCCGACGACGGGGTACATCGTCCGATCAGCAGCGTCCCGACCGACGTGATGAACGAACGGCACCCGATCACACTTGCCGCCGATTCGCGCCTCGCCCAGGCCTATGGCGAGCACGAGCGAGTGGTCAACAGCATCCACCACCAGTCGATCGAGACCATCGCCCCAGGCTTCCGGGCGGTGGCGTGGGCACCCGACGGCACCATCGAAGCGATCGAACCCGACGACGCCCACGCTCGCGTGCTCGCCGTGCAGTGGCATCCCGAAAAGATCGCTGCCGAGGGCGACCACGTGCTCTTCCGCTACTTCATCGACGAACTGGTTCGCAGCTGAGGCTCGAAGGCGCAGCTGAACTCGCCTGCTAGCTTTCGCCCACATGGGCAACCGACGCGTGCGATTGATGTGGAGCGATCTCAACGGCCTTTCTCATGGCCGATACATCCCGGAGGGACGGATCCACGAGCACGGACACCATGCGGTGACCACCTTGGCGATGGGGATCAACCGC
>JANOKQ010000070.1:0-4215 GCA_031419375.1 Acidimicrobiaceae bacterium | reverse complement strand
CGGTCGGGACAGGCACGCAGCTGTTCGTGTTCGACCGCGCCCACGGAAGCTTTGTGCGCTCCTGCGCCAACGCCCGCATCCCCGTCCGTACCCGTGAGTTCGCCATCAACGCATCCAACTACCGCCACTGGGATGCGCCCTTGCGCAACTACATCGACGACCTGGTTGCCGGTGCTGAGGGACCGCGGGGCGAGGACTTCACCATGCGGTGGACGGCGGCACTCGTGTCGGAGGCCTATCACATCCTGGTGCACGGAGGAATCTTCTTGTCCCCCGCCGATGCCCGCGACGGCCACACCCACGGCCAGATCCGCCTGATCACGCAAGCCCGACCGATCGCGTTCGTCATGGAGCAGGCCGGCGGGTCCGCGGTGGACATGACCGGGCCCGTACTCGACCGTCGCCCGCTTGACGTGCACGAGTACTCACCATTGGTGTTCGGATCGCACGACAAGGTCGACCGCGTCGCCCACTACGACGGCGATTCACCGTTCTCCGGCGAGCGGTCGCCACTGTTTGCCCATCGCGGTCTGTTCAGGTTGTAACACCATGTCCACACGATTCCCGATCATCTCGGTCACCGGCTCGTCCGGTGCCGGTACCTCCACGGTCAAGCACACCTTCGATCAGATCTTTCGCCGCGAGGGTGTGCGCGCCGCATCGATCGAAGGTGATGCCTTCCACCGCTACGACCGCCTCGGCATGAGTACCGAGATGCGTCGGCGCGAGGAACGCGGAGATGTCCGCTTCAGCCATTTCGGGCCCGACGCCAACCTCCTTGCCGAGTTGGAGGACGTGTTTCGTTCCTACGCCGAACACGGCGCCGGCCGAACCCGCCGATACGTGCACGACGAACGCGAGGCCGCCGAACTGGGAACTCCGCCCGGCACCTTCACCGGCTGGTTCGAGCTCGGCTGCGTCGAGGCCACCGCCAGCGGCGCTGCACCCATCGGCGGGTCAGACCTGCTGTTCTACGAAGGGCTCCACGGAGCCTTCGCCGGCGCATCCGCAGAACGAACCGTCGACATCGCGAAATGGGCCGATCTGAAGGTCGGGGTGGTGCCGGTGATCAACCTCGAGTGGATTCAGAAGATCCATCGCGACCGCTCGACGCGCGGCTACTCGACCGAGGCGGTGACCGAGACGATCGTGCGGCGAATGCCCGATTACGCGAACTACATATGCCCGCAGTTCACCCGCACCGACATCAACTTCCAGCGGGTGCCCACGGTCGATACGTCGAACCCGTTCATCGCCCGCTACATCCCGACTCCCGACGAATCGATCGTGGTCATCCGCTTCCGTGACCCACGTGGCATCGACTTCCCGTACCTCGTGTCGATGATCCACGACAGCTACATGTCGAGGGCCAATTCGCTCGTCGTGCCCGGCGGCAAGCTCGACATCGCGATGCAGTTGATCCTGACCCCAATGATCCACCGCCTGATCGACCGCAAGAGACGAGCCCAACCATGACCAGCACCAGCACCAGCACCAGCAAGCCGGAGGACCGCTACCGCGCCGGGGTGATGCCGTACGCCCAGATGGGCTACTGGCGGCCCGACTACGAGCCGAGCGACACCGACGTCATCGCGCTGTTCCGGATCACCCCGCAGCTCGGCGTCGACCCCATCGAAGCGGCCGCAGCCGTTGCCGGCGAATCGTCGACGGCGACGTGGACCGTGGTCTGGACCGATCGTCTGACGGCCTGCGAGAGCTACCGCGCGAAGGCCTACCGGGTGGAACAGGTGCCCAACCGCAACGACCAGTGGTTCGCCTGGATCGCCTACGACCTGGACCTGTTCGAAGGCGGATCGATCTCCAACCTGACCGCGTCGATCATCGGCAACGTGTTCGGCTTCAAACCGCTCAAGTCGCTGCGCCTCGAAGACATGCGCATCCCCGTCGCCTACCTGAAGACGTTTCCCGGGCCACCCACGGGGATCGTCGTCGAACGCGAACGGCTCGACAAGTTCGGGCGGCCCCTGCTCGGGGCGACGGTCAAACCGAAGCTCGGCCTCTCGGGCAGGAACTACGGCAGGGTCGTCTACGAAGCTCTGCGTGGCGGCCTCGACTTCACCAAAGACGACGAGAACATCAACTCGCAGCCCTTCATGCACTGGCGCGACCGGTTCCTGTACTGCATGGAAGCGGTCAACCGCGCCGAAGCGGCGACCGGCGAGGTGAAGGGCACGTACCTCAACGTGACAGCAGCGACGATGGAGGACATGTACGAACGGGCCGAATTCGCCAAAGAGCTCGGCTCGGTTGTGGTCATGATCGACCTCGTCATCGGCTACACCGCGATTCAATCGATGTCCAACTGGGCCCGCCGCAACGACATGGTGTTGCATTTGCACCGAGCTGGGCACAGCACCTACACCCGTCTGCGCGACCACGGAGTGAGCTTCCGGGTGATCGCCAAGTGGATGCGGATGGCCGGTGTCGACCACATCCACGCCGGCACCGTGGTCGGCAAGCTCGAAGGCGACCCGGCAACCGTGGCCGGGATCTACAGCACCCTGCGCGACGAGCACACCAGCCAACGGTTGGAGCACGGGATCTTCTTCGACCAGCCGTGGGCAGGGCTGAACAAGGTGATGCCCGTTGCGTCCGGCGGGATCCACGCAGGGCAGATGCACCAGCTCCTCCATCACCTCGGCGAGGACGTGATCTTGCAGTTCGGTGGCGGCACGATCGGCCATCCCGACGGGATCGCGGCCGGGGCAACGGCGACCCGGGTCACCTCGAGGTGATGATGATGGCCCGCAACGTGGGCCGCGACTACTACAGCGAAGGCCCCGACATCTTGCGCGACGCAGCCAAGTGGTGTTCGCCACTTGCGCGGGCACTCGACACCTGGGGTGACGTCACCTTCGACTACACGTCCACCGACGCACCCGACTTCGCGCCCTCCACCACACCGAGCTGACAACAGGCCTCCACACCGAGCTGAACAGGACATGACCATGCGTGTAACCCAAGGGATGTACTCGTTTCTCCCCGACCTGACCGACGCGCAGATCGCCGCGCAGGTGCAGTACTGCCTCGACAACGAATGGGCGGTGGGACTCGAGTACACCGATGATCCGCACCCGCGCAACACCTACTGGGAGATGTGGGCACCGCCGATGTTCCACTTGACCTCCACCGGCCCGGCGATGAGCGAGCTCACCGCCTGCCGGGAGACGAACCCGAACTGCTACATCCGCGTCTCGGCCTTTGATTCCAGCAAGGGCTGGGAGAGCGTTCGGTTGTCGTTCATCGTGCAACGACCGGCGTGCGAACCAGGTTTCGGGTTGCAGCGCACCAACGGCCCGGGCCGCGCCATGACGTATGCGATGCGCAGCTACGCCACTGATCGTCCCGAAGGACAGCGCTACCGTGACTGACGCTGGCGGCGCGATGATCGGCGACAGCGGGTCGTTCCTGCCGGCGTGGAACGCGGCTGACAAGGTCGACCTCGGCGCCGAACGCGACGCGCTCGGCATCGACGAGTTCCTGGCCGAGCTGGACAAGTCGCTCGTTGGATTGATTCCGGTCAAACAACGCGTCGGTGAGATCGCCGCCCTGTTGCTGGTCGAGCGGGTCCGCACCGGCCTGGGTCTGGCGACATCGCCACCGACGTTGCACATGAGCTTCACCGGCAATCCCGGCACCGGAAAGACCACCGTGGCAACGACGATGGCAGAGATCCTCCATCGCCTCGGTTACCTGCGTACCCCACGCCTGGTGTCGGTCACCCGCGACGATCTCGTCGGCGAGTACATCGGTCACACCGCACCGAAGACGAAAGCGGTCCTGAAGCGGGCGATGGGTGGCGTGTTGCTCATCGACGAGGCGTACTTCCTGCATCGCCCCGAAAACGAACGCGACTATGGCACCGAGGCGATCGAGATTCTGATGCAGGTGATGGAGGACCAGCGCGACGACCTCGTGGTGATCTTCGCCGGTTACGCCGACCGGATGGAGACGTTCTTCGGTTCGAACCCGGGGTTGCGCTCACGCGCTGCCCACCACATCGAGTTCCCCGACTACACCGACGACGAACTGGTGACCATCGGCGAACGGATGCTGGCGTCGCTGAACTACCGACTGACGAACGCGGCCCGCGCAGTGTTGTTCGCGTACGTGGCGCGGCGCAGAGAGCAGCCGCACTTCGCCAATGCTCGCTCGATTCGCAATGCGCTCGACCGGGCCCGGCTGCGCCAAGCC
>JANOKQ010000069.1:0-6072 GCA_031419375.1 Acidimicrobiaceae bacterium | reverse complement strand
TCTGGTACTGCCAATTCCGGTCCGTCAGGGTCTGGTCCGTCAGGGTCTGGTCCGTCAGGGTCTGGTCCGTCAGGGTCTGGTCCGTCAAGGTCTGGTCCGTCAAGGTCTGGTCCGTCAAGGTCTGGTCCGTCAAGGTCTGGTCCGTCGTCGTTGGGCGGCTCACGTCGCCAAGGTGGCGGCTTCGTCGGTCGCGGCCGACCCGCTGGACGCTCCGACGATGGTGGCGCAACCGGCTCCGCTCGCGAAACGCAGCGACCAGCTTGGCAGCGAGACACGTCGTCTCGTTCCGACGATCAGTCGGCGTCTCTCGGACCCCGAGGCACCGGAGGCCGGGCACGTACCGGTCCGGCACGTGCGGGCGGGCGCTCGGGTTCGACGGCGTCGGCCTCGGGCCGGTCAGAGTTTTCTCGTGATGGTTCTGGGCGTGCTGCTGCGGGGTTGACGGAGTCTCGGACCGAACAGGAGCGATCTGGTCGCGATCGTCCCACGGGCGTACGGGCGCGAACGGAAGCACCAGGTGACGGGCTGCGTCGTGGTGGTCGTTCTGCTGAGGGTCGTGGCGGTCCGGGTGGTGGGCGTGATGGTCGCCCCGGCAGTGCCCGCTCGGGTGGCGGCAGCGGCGGTGGTGCTCGCAGCGGCGGCGGCGGCCGCGATGCGGGAGGCGACCGTGGGCGTCGCAGTGGGCCGACAGCCGGTCGTCGTCCAGAGCCGGTGACGGCTGCTGATCGTCGCGCAGCCGAGGTTCGTGCGTCGCGTGGCCCGCGTCTGCCCAAGACCGTCGCCGAGCCGGCCCCGTGGGAACGCGACCGGTGGATTGATGATGGACCGCTGCGCGACGTTGCCTCCGATGCGGTGGATCGGGCCCAACGCGATGACCAGGCCACGACCGACGCTGGCGCCGTGGGGCGTACCCGCAAACCTGCCGAGCTCGATCCAGACGCAGCCGCCGAGGTCGATCGTGAGGCCGGGAGCCACCGTGCCGGTCGATACCACGAACGGCTCACCGCAGCGGCAGAGGCGCTCGACCGGGGTCGCTTCGACGATGCGCGTCGAATGGTTCGCCCGGTGCTGCGCGATTTGCCGAACGTGGCGATGGCCCATGAGATCGCCGGGTTGAGTTTCTACGCGACTGGGCAGTGGCGCAAGGCGGTGGCCGAGCTCGAGATTGCGCGCACCCTCGATCGTTCTGTGCGGCATCATCCGGTGCTGGCCGACTGCTACCGGGCGTTGAAGCGCTACGACACCGTTGCCGAGCTCTGGGCCGACCTCAAATCTGCCTCTCCCGAACCCAACGTGATGGCAGAGGGCCGAATCGTTGCGGCAGGGGCGCTGGCTGATCAAGGCGATGTGCGCGCTGCGTTGCGAGTCCTCGATCGTGCCCGTGACGTTCCCAAAAAGGTTCGTGAGCATCACCTTCGGCAGTGGTACGTGTTGGCGGATCTCCTCGACCGATCCGGCGACATCGTCGAAGCTCGACGCTTCTTCGGTCTGGTGGCCCAACACGACAGTGAGTTCGCCGATGTCATCCAGCGCCTCGCCAGCCTGGGCCGCTGAACACTGCCGCTAACACTGGCCGCTGTGCCGGCGGATTACACACGGTGCCCCTTCCCGCGGGAAAGTCTTCACCTGAACATTCCGGCGCTGAGAACCAATTCCGCTGACCAGGAAAATCTCACCGAGCACCGTTTCCCGCGGGGAAATCCGTTGATCGCCGGGTCGTTGATCGGCTGGGTCACTCATCCGTGTGTCGATCGGGCTACGGAGACACGCCAACAACCGTGTGACACCGGCGGCGTACTCTGACGTCGCTTCCCCCAAGCACTGTTGAACGTCGTCGAGTCGTTCCGGTGCCGCGCCCGTGGGCGTCGGCCCGTGCCGCCGTCGACACCCTGTGTCTCCAAGGAGGCAACCATGAACATCGTCGTCTTGAGCGGGCGGATCAGTTCCGATCCGCGCTGCACCGAACTGCCCAGCGGCGAGCTGCGCTGGGCGATTGAGGTCACCACCTCAGCGGAAGCTCCCACCACAGGTCGGACCACCACAGGTCGGACCACCACCGGGCCGGCGGCGCAGGCCGGGGCGGCCCGGGCCGCGACGTCGGTTACCGCGACCGTTCCGGTGGCGTGGCACGGACCGCTCCCAGCAGGGGAGTGGGCCGCCGGAACCGAGGTCTGCGTCGCGGGCAGCGTGCGGCGGCGGTTCTTTCGCGTTGGCGGGCTCACACAGAGCCGAACCGAGGTGATTGCACACTCGCTCGTCCGGGTGGCCGCACGAGGCTCGATGACGACCGCGTTGCGGCGCGTCCTTCGCGTTCTGGATGACGACGAGGCAGCACGGCTACGCTCGGTTCTGCCTGGGCATCAATGAGTGGCCCACCCACGACCGCTCGCCCACAGCCGGAGTACCAGCTTCTCAGGAGATCACCGCGATGAGTACATCAACATCAAGATCATCAACACCGGCGCAGGCTGTCGGCCTACCGGCCGGCGTCGTCACCGGCGCGTCCTACGACGCGCTCGTGGCAGCGTGCAAGGCGGGCGGGTACGCGCTGCCGGCTGTCAACGTCACCGGTACCAACACCATCAATGCCGTGCTCGAAGCGGCAGCGAAAAATCGCGCTGACGTGATCATTCAACTCTCCAATGGCGGCGGCCAGTTCTACGCCGGACAGGGTTTCCCCGATGGTGCGCTGGCGAAAGTGCTCGGGGCGGTGTCGGCCGCCAAACACGTCCACATGATGGCCGCTCACTACGGAGTGTGCGTCGTGCTGCATACCGATCACGCCAACAAGAAATTGATTCCCTGGGTCGAAGGCATGCTCGATCACGGCGAGCGGTACTTCGACGAGACTGGGTCGGCGCTGTTCAGTTCGCACATGCTCGACCTCAGTGAGGAGCCGCTCGAGTGGAACGTTGGTGAATGTGCCCGGATCTTGGAACGGATGGCCAAGATTGGGATGAACCTGGAGATCGAACTGGGCGTCACTGGCGGCGAGGAGGACGGCATCGGCGGCGAGTTCGACGAGAGTGCCGACAACACCAAGCTCTACACCCAACCAGAAGACGTGCTCTACGCGTACGAGGCGCTCAGCCCGATCGGACGGTTCTCGGTGGCGGCGTCGTTCGGCAACGTGCACGGCGTGTACAAACCGGGCAATGTGAAGCTGCGACCCGAGATCTTGCATGCGTCGCAGACCCTCGTCTCCACGTCACAGAACCTGCCGGCCAATCCGCTCGATCTGGTGTTCCACGGGGGCTCGGGCTCGGACAAGGCCCAGATCGCCGAAGCGGTGAGCTACGGGGTGTTCAAGATGAACATCGACACCGATACGCAGTTCGCCTTCTCCGCGCCAGTCGGGACATTCGTGGATGCCCATCCGAAGGCATTCAAGTATCAGATCGACCCCGACGACGGAACTCCGTTCAAGAGCTTCTACGACCCGCGCAAGTGGCTGCGTGCCGCCGAAGTGGGCATGGTCGAACGCCTGAGCGAGGCGTTCACCGATCTCGGTTCAACCGGCAAGACGCTGGCGTCGTAGCGCGCCAGAGCTGGCTGCCGGGCGGCCCGATCAGTCCAGCGGTCGGATCACCAAACCGGTGCGCAGCTTGGGCGTGAAGAACGTCGATTTCGGCGGCATCAACGTGCCCTCGGTTGCGGTGCGACGGATCTCGTCGATGCTGGTCGGCCGGATCAACACCGCCGCAGTCGCGGCACCCGAGGCGACGAGTTCAACCACGTTGCTCAGCCCGTGCTGATAGGCGACCTCGGCGTTCCCGCTGGCAAGGGCATGCTCGAGCCAGGCACCGTCGAGTGCGCGGACGCCGTCGAACGCACCGGGACGTGGACGTAACCACGTCCCAGTGCCGTCCGGCCCGACCAGGCAAAGTGCCTGCCGATCGATCATCTCCCGGGTGATGTGGGTATCGACCGGCCCGGCGGAGGACAGATCGAACGATCCTTCCAACGCTGCGCGCACCGCCTCGAATGGGATTCCCGAGTAGACCCGGTGGATTGCATCGATGCTCAATTGCGACGCAACGAGCTCGCCCACATAGGCGAGGGTGAGATCCCATGGACCGGGACCGTCGACGGCCCGGCGCTCGTCGCGGTAGATGCGGCTGATCGCGTAGCGGTGATGACCGTCGGCGATGAGGACCGGCTGTGCTTCAACAGCGGCTTGGATGGCCCCGACACGGGTGGGATCGGAAACTCGCTCGACAGTGTGGACCACGCCCTCGTCGTCGGTGCAGGTGCCGACGAGCTCCCCGGGCTGCTGCAACAACTCGGTGAGTCCGGCAGCGAGCGACAATCCCCACACCGGTGAGAGGTTGGACTCGGTGGCGCGGGTGAGATCCAATCGGTCGGTCTTGGCTTTGGGGGTGGTCCGCTCATGGGGGAGCACGCCGCCGGCGCCCTCGTCGACCACCTCGAGTGCCCCGATGACCCCCACCGTGGTCCGTACAGAACCGTCCTCGGCGGTGAAACGCATCCGGTACATCGTGAACGAGGCGACCTCGTCGCGGACCATTGTGTCGCTGGCCACCCAACGCCGCAGCGTTGTGGCCGCGTTGTCGTACCGGGCCGGGTCGCCGTCGGGCCCTGGCACATCGACGACCACGATGTTGTCCGGATGCCGATCGACCAGCCGAGCCACGTCGGCCGCCGACAACACGTCGTATGGGGGGGCGGCGGCGTCATCGAGGTCGATGTTGGGGGCGTAACGCAGCGCGGTGAACGGTTCGAAACGGGGCATATCGGACAGGATGCCAGCTCGCGTGCCACGATGACCAGATGGTGCCGCTTGCCTTGCCGACGAATCCCGCGCCGCGCACGTTGCTGCTCGACCTCGACGGCGTGGTGTGGCTCGCCCACGACCCGATCCCCGGATCGGTCGAAGCGATCGCGGCAGCTCGTCAGGCCGGCTGGCGGGTGCTTTTCGTGACCAACAACTCATCGGCGCGCGTCGCCGACCAGGAGGCCGCGCTCGCCGCAATTGGTGTTCCCGCCCTCGGCGATGTGGTCACGTCGGCGGTCGCCGCGGCGAGGTTGGTCAATGCAGGCGAGACGGTGCTGGTGTGCGGCGGCGTCGGCGTGACCGAAGCGGTCATCCAACGTGGCGCCATCGTGGTAGGTGAGCCGGTGTCGGGGGAACGCTGCGATGTGGTGATCGTCGGCTTCCATCGCGAGTTCGACTACGCCGGTCTACAACGGGCGGCGACCGCGGTCCGCCTTGGTGCGCGCCTTATCGGGACCAACGATGACGCGACCTACCCAACCGCGGGTGGCCCGATACCGGGGGGAGGGGCGATCCTGGCCGCTGTAGCTGTCGCGGCCGGCGTCAGTCCGGTCGTCGCCGGCAAGCCGCACCTGCCGATGGTCGACCTAGTCCGCGAGTTGATCCGCGATGCGGCTGGCGATGCGGCTGTGGTGAACGCGTTGATGGTCGGGGACCGGCCGTCAACGGACGGGCTGTTCGCCCGTGCGCTCGGTTGTCAGTACGCGCACGTCTGGTCGGGGGTGACCGCCCCGGGGATGCCAGTGGACCCGGCTCCCGATTTCATTGCCGGCGACCTGCGTGGCGTGATTGACACGATCCTCGCTGGTGAGGGGACCCCACACCACGGCTGAACGCACTGAAGCGTCCGGGTGAGGGTTGCGCCGTCGCACTACACTGGCGCCATGCCCGCACAGACCATCATCCGACGGCTCCTTGATGCCGGAATGCAGTTCTCCGAGATGTCGCAGAGCACAGCCGAGAAGCTCGTCAGCGAATTTGTCAAGACCGGTCAGCTCCGCCGCAAAGAAGCTGAGCAGACGGTGCAAGCCCTCGTCGAGCGGGGCCGGTCTTCGACCGAACGTCTCGTCGCCACTGTGCAGTCCGAGGTTGGCAAACAACTCGGCCGCTTCGCCGATCGAATCGACGGCATCGAGGACCGGATCGAAGATCTCGCTGAATCCGCGCAGATGATGGCCCGCCGAACTTCGACCGGCGCCACGACTCAGCCTGCTGGCGATCGCAAATCGGCTGCATCGCCAGACGTGAAGGCTGCGCCCGCGAAGAAGGCAGGCCCG
>JANOKQ010000068.1:0-4193 GCA_031419375.1 Acidimicrobiaceae bacterium | reverse complement strand
CGTCAGAGCCGCAGCCGACCGGGCCGACGATGATTGACGCTGCGGCAGCGGCCAGCACGATTCTGTTGAGGGGCGATCTCATCTCCCCAGCGTACGCGCCCGAACGTCACAGCAGCGGTCGCGTGGTGGGGGCTATCGGCGCAGGCAGCGACGTATCACCCATCAGCCACCTGTCGGCACCGGCAGCACATGCTCGCCCCTCGGCAATCGCCCACACGATCAGGCTCTGACCGCGGCCCATGTCACCGGCAACGAACACGCCCGGAACGTTGCTCATGAAGTCGTCGCGGCGGCGCACGTTGCCGCGCTCGTCGAAGGCGACCCCGAGCTGTTCCAACCACGGGCTCTTTTCCGGCCCGAAAAAACCGAGGGCGAGGAACACGAAATCGGCCGGCAGTTCCCGCTCGCTGCCCTCCACCTTCTGGAATCGGCCCTCGATCATCTCCACCTCGTGCAGCAGCAGCGCCCTGACCCGACCGTTGCCGTCGTCGACGAAGCGTTCGGTGTTCACGCTGAACACGCGCTCGCCGCCCTCCTCGTGAGCCGACGAGGTGCGCAGGATCAGGCTCCACTGCGGCCACGGATTCGACCCTGCACGCACCTCGGGCGGACGTGGCATGATCTCCAGTTGCGTCACACTTGCTGCGCCCTGGCGGTGCGCGGTGCCCAAGCAGTCGGCACCCGTGTCGCCACCGCCGATGATCACCACGTGCTTGCCGGCGACGTCGATCGGAGACGATTCCAGGTCACCCTGCTGCACACGGTTGGCCAACGGCAGGTACTCCATCGCTTGATGGATGCCGGCCAGTTCCCGGCCGGGAACGGGAAGATCGCGGGCCGCCGTGGCTCCGGCGGCAAGCACGATCGCGTCGTAGGAGGCGAGCAGCACCTCGATGTCGACGCTGTCGCCGACGCCGGCGTTGGTGCGGAACTCGGTGCCTTCGGCCTCCATCTGGGCGAGGCGGCGGTCGAGGTGGCGCTTCTCCATCTTGAACTCGGGGATGCCATAGCGGAGCAGGCCGCCGATCCGGTCGGCCCGCTCGAGCACGATCACCTCGTGCCCGGCGCGGGTCAACTGCTGCGCAGCGGCGAGGCCCGCGGGGCCGGAGCCGATCACGACCACACGCTTGCCGGTACGCACCGTGGGCTGCTGTGGAACGACCCAGCCCTCATCCCACGCGCGGTCGATGATCTCCACCTCGACCTGTTTGATCGTGACCGAATCGCTGTTGATGCCGAGCACGCATGCGGATTCGCATGGCGCCGGGCACAGCCGACCGGTGAACTCGGGGAAGTTGTTGGTGGCATGCAACCGGTCGATCGCGTCACGCCAGTGATCGCGGTAGACGAAGTCGTTCCAGTCGGGGATCAGGTTGCCGAGTGGGCAGCCGTTGTTGCAGAACGGGATGCCGCAATCCATGCACCGCCCGGCCTGCGTACGCAGGTGGTCGGCGGGGAAGTCCTCGTACACCTCTTTCCAGTCGCGCAACCGCACCGGCACGGCACGACGGGCCGGAGTTTCCCGGCCCCACTTCATGAACCCGGTTGCCTCACCCACGGCTCGCCTCCATCACTCGGTCCAACGTTGCGGCCTCGTCGAGACCGTCGACTTCGGCTTGCTTCATCACGGCCAGCACCCTCGCGTAGTCACGCGGCATCACCCGCTTGAACTGCGCCACTTCGTTCGCCCAGTCGGCACGAATCCCCCCGGCGACCGCCGAGCCGGTGCAGCGCACATGCTCATCGAGCACGCCAGCCAGAAACTCGATATCGGCCGCGTCGGCGGAGGCCGGATCCGTGTCGAGCGCGTGCATCTCGACCATGTCGTAGTTCAGCTTCGCGGCGAACACGTCGTCGGGGTCGTACACGTAGGCGATGCCGCCGCTCATCCCGGCGCCGAAGTTGCGTCCGGTCGGCCCGAGCACCACCACCCGCCCACCGGTCATGTACTCACATCCATGATCGCCGACGCCCTCCACCACCGCGGTGGCACCGGAGTTGCGCACGCAGAACCGCTCACCCACTGTGCCGCGCAGGTGGATCGAGCCCCCCGTTGCGCCGTAGCCGATCACGTTGCCGGCCACCACGTTGTCCTCGGCGACGAACGTGGAATCACGATCCGGTCGAACCACGATGCGCCCGCCGCTGAGCCCCTTGCCGACATAGTCGTTAGCGTCGCCTTCCAGATCGAGGGTGATCCCCCTCGGCACGAACGCACCGAAGCTCTGCCCGGCCGATCCGCGGAACTTGACATGGATCGTGTCGTCGGGCAGGCCCGCTCCACCGTGGCGCTTCGTCACCGCGTGGCCGAGCATGGTGCCAACGGTGCGGTTGACGTTGCGGATGGCGATGCCGATCTCCACCGGTTCGCCCGTCTCGATCGCCGACGCGGCGCGTTCGATCAACACCTGGTCGAGCGCGAGGTCGAGACCGTGGTCTTGGCCCGTGCTGTTCAGTAGCGTTTGCCCGTACGGGTTTTGCGGCACGGCGAGGATCGGGGAGATGTCGAGGCCCTTGGCCTTCCAGTGCGTGATGGCCCGCTTGGTGTCGAGCATCTCGACGTGGCCGATCATCTCGGCCATGGTGCGAAAGCCGAGCTGTGCCATCCACTCGCGCACCTCCTCGGCGATGTACTCCATGAAGTTGACGACGAACTCCGGCTTGCCGCTGAACTTGGCGCGTAGCTCGGGGTTCTGCGTGGCCACCCCGACGGGGCATGTATCGAGGTGGCAGACGCGCATCATGATGCAGCCGCTCACGACGAGCGGGGCGGTGGCGAAGCCGAACTCCTCGGCACCGAGCAGCGCGGCGATCACGACGTCGCGGCCGGTCTTCATCTGCCCGTCGGCCTGCACCACGATTCGGTCACGCAAGCCGTTCAACAGCAGGGTTTGCTGGGCTTCGGCGAGGCCCAGTTCCCATGGTGCCCCGGCGTGCTTGAGCGAGGTGAGTGGGCTGGCCCCGGTACCGCCGTCGTGGCCGCTGATCAACACCACATCGGCTTTTGCCTTGCTCACACCCGCGGCGACCGTGCCGACGCCAACCTCGGCCACCAGCTTGACGTGCACGCGGGCGGCCGGGTTCGCGTTCTTGAGGTCGTGGATGAGCTGCTTGAGATCTTCGATGGAGTAGATGTCGTGGTGCGGCGGCGGGCTGATCAAACCCACACCCGGGGTCGAATGCCGGGTCTTGGCCACCCACGGGTACACCTTGTGGCCGGGCAACTGACCGCCCTCGCCGGGCTTCGCGCCCTGGGCCATCTTGATCTGCAGATCGTCGGCGTTGACGAGGTACTCGCTCGTCACCCCAAAACGGCCGCTCGCCACTTGCTTGATCGCGCTGCGCCGGGCCGGGTCGTACAAGCGGTCGCTGTCCTCGCCGCCTTCACCGGTGTTGCTCTTGGCCCCGATCGAGTTCATCGCCACGGCCAGCGTCTCGTGCGCCTCGGCACTGATCGAGCCGTACGACATCGCCCCGGTCGAGAACCGCTTGACGATCTCGGCCACCGGTTCCACCTCGGCGATGTCGATCGCCTCGCGGTCGCCGGTACGGAACTCGAACAGGCCGCGCAGCGTCGCGAGGCGTTTCGACTGGTCGTCGACGAGATGGGTGTATTCCTTGAACACGTCGTAGCGCTTGGCGCGGGTGGCGTGTTGCAGCTTGAACACCGTTTCCGGGTTGAACAGGTGCACCTCGCCCTCGCGGCGCCACTGGTACTCGCCGCCGAGTTCGAGCTTGCGATGGGCGCGCTCGGTGGGGCGCTTCGGGTGCGCGGTGCTGTGGCGCTGCGCCACCTCGGCGGCGATCTCGTCCAGACCGATCCCGCCGAGGCGGCTGACGGTACCGGTGAAGTACTCGTCGACCAGATCGTTGCCGAGCCCGATCGCTTCGAAGATCTGCGCACCCGTGTAGCTGGCCACCGTCGACACGCCCATCTTGCTCATCACCTTCAACACGCCCTTGCCGGCGGCCTTGATGTAGTGCTTCACGGCCGTGTGCGGGTCCATCCCGCCGAGCCCGTTGAGGTCCTCGGCGACCATGTCCTCGATGCTTTCAAACGCAAGATACGGGTTGATCGCGCCAGCGCCGTAGCCGATCAGCAGGGCCATGTGGTGCACCTCGCGGGCATCGCCGCACTCGACGATCAGACCCAACTTGGTTCGCTTCTTCTCGCGGATCAGATGGTGGTGCAC
>JANOKQ010000067.1:0-3562 GCA_031419375.1 Acidimicrobiaceae bacterium | reverse complement strand
CGGGCGGGGGGGGGCCGCGGGTAGGCCCCCCGGGCCGCCGCATTGCCAGGGGGGGGTGGGGGCGCTGACCATGGGGCCGGCGGGGGGTTGGCCGAGGCCCCACGACCAGGTTTCCCAGTGGGAGCCGTCGATGATGCGCAGAACGTGGTTGGTGTCGTCATTGGTCAGGCGAAGCCATCGGCGTCGTCTGTCCTCGTTCCTCCTTCTGGTTGTCGGGCTTGTGGTTGTCGGGCTTGTGGTCGTCTCGAATCAGGGGCGCGAACATGTCACCGGCGAGATCGCCGGCGAGGTCGTGCGTGCCGGCTTGTTGGACGCGGGCGAACTGGTCGGGTGACCAGATCTCGATGCGCGTGAAGTTGCCGGTGACCATGGCCCGGCTGTCCGTGCGCAGCCCGGCGTACGCGCGCAGGTTCTCGTCGACCACGACCCGGCCCTGCTTGTCGAACGACACCAGGCTGGCGTTGGCCGACACCACGCGTTGGCGTTGCGCGCTCACCTCGCCCCGGTTGACACGGGCCATCAACTGCTCGGCCATCACCTCGAACTCGGCCGAATCGACGACGTTGATGCAGTTGTTCTCGCCGAATGCCAGGTAGCAGTGCTCTCCGAGGTGCGTGCGGAACGAGGCCGGCAGCGCCAGCCGTCCCTTGTCGTCGAGTTGACGCTCATGCGTCCCGACGAACAACACCACGATGCCTGCCCCCTTCGGATTCTCTCGGAGTCGGCCACGAAGGCTCCCTTCCCAACATTTTCCCCATTCTTCCCCTATTACCCCCCCCCTGTCAACTATTTTCCCCACTTTTCCCCGCCATCCCCCCGCCATCCCCCGCCATCACCCATGCGCCCCCAGCACCGACCCCGGCGGACGCGGACGTCCTTCGCGCGCAGCTCGCTGCGCTGCGCCCTTCTGGTGCGGTGGTCGCAGCCGAGGGCGGTGGATGGTCTGCGTTCCTCCCAGGGCTCCCGGTGTCGGGCGAAGGCGACGATCTCGATGGCGCACTTGAGGATCTGATCGAGGCACTACGACTACGCCGCGGACTGGAACGAGCGGCTCCTTGACGCCCCGAACCACCGCGGCAACTGGGCGCTCGTCGTACTCACCGAGCTGAGCGACGATGGACAGCTCAAGAGTTGGCTCCTCCACGACGAGAAGTCAGTCGCGAGGTGACCGACCGCGTTCCAAGCCGGCGTGAACATCAACGGTCCTGAGACCAGCCTGGCCTATCAGCTCGTCCACACGCTGCAGCCGACCACCGGACAGATCGCAGAACTCACACTCGTTGAGGCAGTTCAACGGATGACCGAGTACCGGGCACAACCCCGGCCTGGGACACCGGGCGTCAGCGCAGGTCGATGGAGTGTTCGACGGCCTGAACAAGTGCGGCGACTGCGGAGTCGACGTCGTAGCGCGGCCCAGCCAACGCGGAAAGTGATGCCGGACTGTGCAACTCGGCGGGTGTGGGGCGTGGTGGGGACAGCAGCGCAGCCATCATCTCGCCGCGCCACACCACGTGCATCGACGACTGCAACCTGGCCCACGACCTGGTCCGGCGCTGACTGATACCCACAGCCTTGGCTCCATCGATGGTCACCTCACCCGCACCGAGGCCGTCGAAGCACACATGGTTCGACCAATTCGTGCGCCGGACCGGACCACGATGGACCTCAACCAGCGCACCCGCCACACCCACCGCCGCGCCGAGGGATCGGAGGGCATCTGCCCAGACATCCCCGAGCCACCACATCGAGCGTCCGATGTCGTCGTCCCACAGCGGGTCACCGGCACCGATCACCACATCGAGCCACAACATCTCGCCCGGCACGACCAGAACAGCGCCACCCCCGCTGCGACGCCGGGCCAGGTCGACGCCCGCTGCCCGGCACGCATCGAGATCGACATGCGCGAGCGGCTGCGCCGAGCCCAGCACCAGCGCCGCCCGGTCAACCTCGAACCACGTCGCCGCCCGTTCGACGACCTGCTGGCCGGCGAGATGCGGATCGGCGACATTCGGTTCAAAGCCATGCAGTTCGTCTGCGCCACCGGTCCGTCGACCGATGACGAATCGGCGCGTCGCGGGGCCCGGAACAGGGCCCGGAACGGGGCGCTGCACGGGCGACGAACGGCGGGGCGCATCCCCCGCCATTCAGCCGGCCATGACGATGTACGGCTTCCACGCGTCGGGCACCCGCGACACCGCAATCGATACCCAGGTCAGTTCGCGGGGAACGCGCGCTGGCCGACGCAGGCGCATTCCCGCTTCGTCGGGTGTGCGGTCGCGCTTGGACAGGTTGCACGGCCGACACGCCGCGGCCACGTTGTCCCAGGCGTGCTGGCCGCCGCGCGACGTCGGCATGATGTGATCGATGGAATCGGCGAGATCGCCGCAGTACTGACAGCTGTGATCGTCGCGTGCAAATACGGCGCGGCGAGACAGCGCGGTCCGGCGGTGGTAGGGCACCTTCACCACGTACCGCAACCGGATCACCAAAGGGTTCGGCACCGTGATCGTCTCGGCGTGCAAGAGCGTGCCGTCATCTTCGACGACGTCGGCTTTGTCGGCGAGCACCAGGCAGGCAGCGCGCCGCGCCGGTACGACGGAGAGCGGCTCGTACGTTGCGTTCAGAACCAGCGCGCTCCTCATGACCGGCGAATCTAGCGATTCCGCCGAGCGGGCGCCCCGCGCTTTCGCGCTGCGCTCATTCGACCGCCCTCGCGCTCCACCCGGCCCGCTCGTGTGCACCACTCCAGATAGTTCACCACATCGCCAGCGTCCATGGGATGCTGAGCTGACCCATACTGGGTGAGGAGACGGAAGCGCAGGTACGCACTATCGGGAACCGGCACGAAGGGCCACCGCCGCCACCACATCGACGGAATCATCCGTCTGGCCTGACGCACTGCGGTGATCCACAGCGCCGGCCGTCGGGCAACTGCGGAACCGACGCGCCACCAACTGACGGCGCGGGCGGCACGACTGGGCAACCCTGGGGCCATGTGACCGCGGCGCCGACGGAGCGGCCCACGCGGGCCCTCGCCGATCAGCGCGGTTCCTTCGGCAGGCCGAGCACCATTTCGCCGATGATGTTCCGCTGGATCTGCGACGACCCGGCATAGATGGTGCCGGCGCGGGCGTTCAAGAACGTCCCAACCCAACTACCGCTGCTGTTGGGCGCTCCAGCGTCGTCGGCCTGGAACGCACTCGACGGCCACCTCCCGCTGGGAACCATCGCGTCGGCACCGAGGATGTCAATGGCCAGCTCGGTGACTTCCCGGTGATACTCGCTCCAGTACAGCTTCGAAACTGCTCCGTCGGGACCGGGATGGTGACCGTGCAGGAACCGGGTGAGCACGCGCATGCCGTTGAAACGCATGATCTGCACCTTCGAGTAACAGTAGGCAAGGCGCTGGCGAATGATCGGATCATTGGCCACACCGCGTTCGCGGGCCATCTGCAGGAGCCGATCGATTTCGGCTCCGAACAGGATCGGCAATGTTGCCGCAGCTTCACCGCGCTCAAATCCGAGCAGCGTCATCGCCACTGCCCAGCCGTTGTTGACACCG
>JANOKQ010000066.1:0-4603 GCA_031419375.1 Acidimicrobiaceae bacterium | reverse complement strand
GGTCAGCACCACCGCACTCACCCGGCCACGCCCCTCGATCGTCGCGATCCCCACCCCGGTCAGTAACGGCACCCGGTGGCGAGTGGCCGTTGCGTGGCGGAGCAGCGGCGTCGTCTGGTGGCGGGGGAGCGAGGTGACCATCGCGACCGCGGTGCAGCCCGCGTGGCGCAGCGACCAGATCGCCGAGAAGCTCACGTGCTCGGCCCCCACGATCACGGCGCGGCGCCCGACCGGCAAGCCGTACAACGTGGTGAGTTGCTGCACGGTTCCGGTGGTGTACACACCCGCCGGCCTGTCGCCGGGTATCAGGCGGGCCGATCGAGGTCGCTCGCGGACCCCGGTGGCGAGCACCACCGCGTGGGCGGCGACCGTCGAACCGTCGGCGAGCTCGACTCCGGACCCGGAGATGTGCACCACGGTCGTCGCTGTTCGTGACTGCACCCCGGCCCGCTCGGCGGCGGAGCGGAGGCGGCGCGCGTAGCCAGGGCCGCTCAGCACCCGGTGCTGATCACGGATGCCGAAGCCGAGGTGGTCGGTGTGTCGTGGGATCCCGCCGAGCTCACGTTCTCGCTCCACCACCGTCACGCGGTCGACGCCGACGCGGCGAAGCTCGATCGCGGCCGACAGACCCGCGGGTCCGCCGCCGACCACGATCACGTGCCCATCGAGCGTTTCGTTGGCGACACGGAGACGGTTCATGTGCTCGGGTCCCATCCGGTGAGCGAGCAGATTTCGGCGAAGCAGTAGAACCCCTGGCACCGTCCGGCGAGCGCGCGCGTCCGGCGCCGCAATCCATCGACGTTCATGGCGGGTAGCGGGCCGGTGCAGGCATCGACGATCTCGCCTTCGGTGACCCGCTCGCAGTGACACACGATCCGGCCCCCATTCCGGTATGGGCGATCGTCCGCCTCGCCCAGCGGGGTCAGGCGAACGGCGACAGGCACGCGGGTTTGGGTGCCGGAGGCGTCAAGGCCGATCTCGGACAGCAAGGTCTGTGCGTGTTCGGCCAGCGCCATCGACGCGGTGAGGCCGGTGGAGCGGATGCCGCCGAGGCACACGTAGCGGGCGTCGGCGTGGGCCGAGAGCTGGTAGTCGCTGTACTCGGTGGCGGCCCGCAGACCGGCGTACACCGCGGTCACCTCATGGTCGGGCAGATCCGGAAGAATTCGTCTGCCTTTCATCAAGAGCTCGTCAAGGCCGTCTCTGGTTGTGCCGGTCGCGGCGCGGTCGTCGATGTCGTCGGCTGTGGGCCCGAGCATCACGTTGCCGAACACAGTCGGGGCGACGAGCACTCCCTTGGTCGTCGGTGTCGGCACCGGCAGGATCGTGTGCGAGATCAGCGGCCGGGCGAGCTTGTCGAACACGATCAGCTCGCCACGTCGCGGGCGGATCGAGAACCCGTCGAAGCCGAACATCCGGTGCACCGTGTCGCCGTGCAGACCCGCGCAATTGACCACGAACCGGGCCGCCACCCGGCGCTGGTCGGCACTGCGCAGCGTGGTTACCTCGGCCCCGACCGACACCGTGTCGACCGCAAAGTTCAGTACGAACACGGCACCGTTGGCGTGGGCTTCGGTGGCGAACGCGATCGGAGTGCTCCACGGGTCGATGATGTGCTCGTCGGGCACGAGCAGCCCGCCCAATACGCCGGGCCCAAGGTGTGGCTCGAGTGAGTGGACCTCGGCAGCGTCGATGATCTCGGTCCGGCCATAGCCGTTGGCCGCAGCCTTCACCTGGACCCCGTTGAGTGACGCGAGTTGGGCGTCATCCCACGCGATCAGCAGCGCGCCGGTCTCTTCGATCGACACGCCGACCGACGGTGCGTAGGTGCGCAACAACTCGTACCCGCGCGCGACCAGGCGCGCCTCGACCGAACCTGGCGCGGCATCGAAGCCGGTGTGCAGGATGGCTGTGTTTGCCTTGCTCGTCGCTGCGCCGACGTCGCCGCTGCGTTCGAGCACCACCACGGACGCGCCGTGAACCGTGAGCAGGCGGGCGACAGCGCACCCCACCACGCCGGCGCCGATCACGGCGACCTCGTGAACGAATTCGTCGGCCACCTTCAGTGGGCCGACGGTCATAACAGCATCGTCGCATCTGCAACGACTTGCCAGCGGCGGATCCGCTCCTCCGCTTCGGTCGCGCTGGCATGGGGCTCGACGGTGCGCTCCGGTCGCCAGGTGCCCATGCCAATTCCGGCGCCCACGACGGTGCCCGGTGCGCCTGTCCCGAGGCCGATCTGGGCGAGCGCAGCAACGCCGAACGCCGTGGCGTGCGGCGAGGGGTACACCTCCAGCGGCACCTGTGCAAGGTCGGCCTGGATCTGCAGCAGCAGGGCGCTGCGTGTTACTCCGCCGTCGACACGCAGACGCGTGAGCGGAGAGCCGAGATCGGTGCTCGCCGCTCGGCCGAGCAAAGCCACCTGTACGGCGATCCCCTCCAGGGTGGCACGCACCAGGTGCCCTCGCTCGGTGCCGAGTGACAGCCCGGTGAAGGCCGCCTTCGCGTCGGGACGCCAGTACGGAGCGGCGAGCCCGGCGAGGGCGGGCACGAACGTGACGCCACCTGCGTCGTCGACGGTCGACCCAACCCGGTCGAGGTCGGCCGGGTCGTCGATGATCCCCATCTTGATCAACCAGGTCACCGCCGCGCCGACGGTGTACACCTGCCCGTCGAGGCACCACGTGGTGGTGTCGCCGATGCGCCACGCAACGCACCCGGCGAGGCCGGCGCCCGAGCGAACCGGGGCCCGTCCGGCACACGCGAGAAGGAATGCCCCGGTGCCGTAGGTGCACTTCGCGTCGCCGAGGTCGTGGCATGACTCGGCGAACAGCGCCGCCTGCTGGTCGACGCACGCGCCGGTCACCGGTGCCAAGAATCCGAATGCGGTGCACTCGCCGATCGGTTCCGCATTGCCGACGATCCGGGGCAGATCATCGGGGGCGATACCGAAGGCGGCGCACGCCTCCTCGCTCCAGCATGCGGTATCCAGGTCGAGCAACAGGCTGCGCCCCGCCGTGGCGACATCGGTGACGAACTCACCGCACATGCGGTGCAACAGCCACGTGTCGGTTGTGGTGATCACCGCTGTGTCATCGACACGCTCGCGCAGCCAGCGCATCTTTGGTGCGACGAAGTACGGATCGAGTGGCAGGCCGGTGATCGCCGCGAGCCGGGGAGCATGCCGTTCGAGCTGCCGGCACACGTCGGTCGAGCGGCGGTCTTGCCACACCACCGCTGGGGCGAGGGGCCGACCCGACGGGCGATCCCACGCGACCACAGTCTCGCCCTGGTTGGCCAAGCCGATCGCTTCGATGCTGGGCCGGCCGGCCTGTTCGATGGCGATCTCGACGGCGCCGACCACGCTGTCCCACAACTGCGCAGCGTCGCACTCGACGGCACCGTCGACCGACGCGCGTACGTCGACCGCGACCTCGCCCATCCCGAGCAGGCGATCTCCATCGAGCACGATCGCCTTGGTCGACGACGTTCCCTGATCGATCGCCAGCAGCGCCACTCGGTCAGCATTGCAGACGCGCGCGTAACGTGGCGCAGATGACCTTTCGCGGCTTCTCCGACGATGCGTTCCACTTCTACGAGCGGCTCGCCGCCGACAACACGCGCACGTTTTGGCAGGCGAACAAGGGCGACTATCGAAGCTTGGTTCGCGAGCCGATGGATGCACTGCTCGACGAGCTTGGCGAGTTCGGGCCGTTCCACGTGTTCCGCCCTCACAAGGACGTTCGCTTCTCCAAGGACAAGACGCCGTACAAGGATCACATCGGCGCATACGGCGAGAGCGAGGGCGGCGCCGGCCAGTACGTGCAGCTGTCGGCCGCCGGCATGTTTGCCGGGTCGGGTTACTACGACATGGCCACCGATCAACTCGACCGCCTCCGGCGAGCCATCGATGCGTCCGCCACTGGGGCCGAGATCGACGGGTTGTGTCGTGAGCTCCGCAAACGGGGTCAGTCGATCACGGCGATGAGCGAACTGAAAACGGCTCCGCGCGGCTACCCGCGCGATCACCCACGGATCGAACTGCTCCGCCTGAAAGGGATCGTCGCCACCCGGCAGTGGCCTGCGTCGGGCTGGATGAAGACCCGCGCCGTGGTGAAGCGTGTCCGTGATGCGTGGATGGAAGCCGCCGAGCTCAACGCTTGGCTCGATACCCACGTGGGCCCCAGCCAACTCGCCCCCGACGACGACGAACTGGCCCGCTTCGGACCCCTCTGACCGCCTCTGCCATCCGCCCGGGCCTCACCTCCGGGCACTTGCGGCTTATGAGCTGACGGGGATCCAGGCGAGGACGAGCTGGGTGACCTTCACGTCGGTGCGCTCGAGGCCGATGTTGACTGTGGTGATGTCGCGGGCCGCTGCCGCCCAGCGGACGTCAATCGCGGTGAGCTCGTTGTCGAGATCGCCTTCGAGTTGAACGATCTGCTCGCTCAAGGTGTTCACCTTGTTCTCGGCCGCGTCGAGCCGTTCCCCTGCCGCGGCCGTACGGCCACGACGGCCGGCGGCGCGGCCCATGGAACCGAACACGCCACCGCGTGATCGGCGGCCGCCGAAGATCCCCCCGAGCACACCCCCGACGGTCGAG